>NZ_PSTM01000030.1:0-26390 GCF_002930875.1 Rathayibacter sp. AY1A5
GCCGGGGTCTCGAGGGGCGGGCTGCGCCCGCTGCTCGATCAGCAGGAGGGCGCCGCTCAGGCCTCGACCCAGGTCCAGGTGCCGGCCGGGCCGTCGACCGAGACCTCGCCGCCGGTGCGCGTCACGGTGAAGACCGTCTCGTCCCCCGTGTCGTGCGCGACGACCCGGACCGGCGTCGCTCCGTCCGGCCCCGGGAACACCCTCAGCTCGAGCCCGTCGAGGTAGTCGTACTCGGCCGAGTCCTGGCGGGCCCCCACCGGGATCACCGCACCCTCGCGCACGTACAGCGGCAGCGAGTCGAAGCCGTGGACCTCACGACGCCACTCCCCCGTCGAGACGATCCGCTCGCCCGTCCACCAGCTCGTCCACGTCCCGCGCGGGAGGTAGAACTCGACCGTGCCGTCCTCGGTGAACACCGGAGCGACGAGCAGGTCGTGCCCGAGCAGGTACTGCGTGTCGAGGTGGGCGGCGCTGCGGTCGTCCTCGAACTCGAGCGCCATCGGGCGCATGATCGGGACGCCGGTGCTCGCCGCCTCCGCCCCCGCCGCGAAGAGGTAGGGCATCAGCGAGAGCTTCAGCCGGGTGAAGAGCCGGGTGACCTCCACGGCCTCCTCGTCGAACGCCCACGGCACGCGCACCGAGGAGGATCCGTGCAGCCTCGAGTGCGAGGAGAGCAGGCCGAACGCGAGCCAGCGCTTGAACACTCCGGGATCGGGCGTGCCCTCGAAGCCACCGATGTCGTGCGCCCAGAAGCCGAACCCGCCCAGCGCGAGCGAGAGGCCTCCGCGCAGGCTCTCGGCCATCGACACGTAGGAGGAGGTGTTGTCCCCGCCCCAGTGCACCGGCAGTGACTGCCCGCCGACCGTGGCGCTGCGGGCGAAGAGGACCGCGCGGCCCTCGCCGAGCTCCTGCTCGAGCACCTCGTGCACCGCGCGGTTGTAGAGCTGGGTGTACCAGTTGTGCATGGCCTCGGGGTCGGTCCCGTCGGCCCAGACGACGCCCTCCGACGGGATCCGCTCGCCGAAGTCGGTCTTGAAGGAGTCGACGCCCTGGCGCACGAGGACCCGGAGCTTCTCCTGGAACCAGGAGGTCGCCTCCGGATTCGTGAAGTCGATCAGCGCCATGCCGGCGACCCACATGTCCCACTGCCAGACGTCGCCGGAGGCCGTTCTGAGCAGGTACCCCTTCTCGCGCCCCTCGGCGAACAGCGGCGACGCCTGCGCGATGTACGGATTGATCCAGACGCAGGTGTGCAGCCCGCGCTCGTGCAGGCGGGCGAGGATCCCCTCGGGGTCCGGGAAGGTGCGCGGGTCCCACTCGAGGTCGGTCCACTGGAACTCGCGCATCCAGAAGCAGTCGAAGTGGAACGCCGACAGCGGCAGCTCCCGCTCCGCGAAGCCGTCGATGAAGGAGTTCACCGTCTCCTCGTCGTAGCTCGTGGTGAAGCTGGTCGTCAGCCAGAGCCCGTAGCTCCAGGCGGGGACGACGGAGGGGCGGCCGGCGAGACCGGTGTAGCGCCGCAGCACGTCCTTCTTCGTCGGGCCCTGGATAACCAGGTACTCCAGCGCCTCGCCGCCGACCGAGAACTGCACGCGCTCGACCGCCTCGGAGCCGATCTCGAACGAGACGAGGCCGGGATCGTTCACGAGCACGCCGTAGCCGCGGCTGGAGAGGTAGAACGGGACGTTCTTGTAGGCCTGCTCGGAGGAGGTGCCGCCGTCGGCGTTCCACACATCCACGGTCTGGCCGTTCTTCACGAAGGGGCCGAAGCGCTCGCCGAGCCCGTAGACCAGCTCGCCGACGCCGAGGTCGAGCTGCTCGTGCAGGTAGGCGGCTCCGTCCGGTCCGGTCAGGTAGCCCTGCGCCTTGTGCCCGGAGCCGGTGAGGCGCGTGCCGGTCGAGGTGTCCCAGAACTCCAGCGACCACGGAGCGCCCTGCCTGATCCGGACCTCGAGGTCGCCGGTGCGCAGCACGCCGCCGGACTCCGTCACCTCCGCCGCTCCGACGTCGCCCTCGGCCAGCTCGAAGCCGGGCCGCACCGCCGTCCCGCGCCAGTGCTCGATCCGCACCCGCGCGACCCCCTCGGCCGGCGAGGACACCGTGACCGTGAGCGCCGGCCGGTTGAGGACGTCGCCGCGGCCCTGGATGACCCGGGTCGGGGCGATCACCTCGAGCGAGGTGCCGTCGGTGCGGATGTCGTACGCCTCCTGCGCGAACAGGGGCGTGAATCCGGCCCGCGTCTGCCAGAACCCGTCGGTGAACTTCATGGGGGTGCCTTTCGATGGCGCGCCGGAGGATCCCGTGAGGGAGGCGCCGACGGAGGGAGAGAGGGCTACTTGACCGCGCCGGCGGTGATGCCGCGGGTGAGGGTGCGCTGGAAGATCAGGAAGAAGATCAGCGTCGGGAGAAGGCCCAGGAGGGCGCTCGCGCTGGTCGTGGTGACGTCCATGATCTTGTCGCCCTGGAGGCTCGAGATCGCGATCGGGACGGTCTGCGTCGCGTCGCTCACCAGGAAGACCAGCGGGATGAGGAACTCGTTCCAGGTCCAGATGAAGAAGAAGATCATCAGCACCGAGAGGGTGGGCCGCGAGATCGGGACGATCACCCGGGTGAGGACCTGCCACTTCGAGGCGCCGTCGAGAGCCGCGGCCTCGAGGATCTCCTTCGGGAAGGTGCCGTAGACGCTCGAGAGCAGATAGGTGCCGAACGCCGACTGGATGACGGTGAAGATGACGATGACCGACAGCTGGGTGTCGTAGATCCCGACCGCTTTGAACATGTAGTACAGCGGGTAGAGCAGGGCCTCCTGCGGGAGCATGTTCGCCAGCAGGAACAGGACGATGATCCAGCTCCGGCCGCGGACACGGCCGATGCCGATCGCGTAGGCGTTCAGCACCGAGAGGGCGACGGCGAGGATCGCGACCGACCCCGAGATGAGGATCGAGTTGCCGAGCTTCTCGGGGAAGTCGACGCGGCTCCAGAAGGTCGAGAGGCCGTCGAAGGAGAGGCCGGTCGGGAAGGCGAGCGGGCCGTTCGCCGAGTACTCCGCGGGGGTCTTGAAGGAGTTGAGCAGGATCAGCAGCACCGGGCTGATGATCACGAGCCCGATCACCACGGCGACGGCGAGGATCACCCAGTCGCCGAGGGTGCGCTTCGTCGTGCCCTTCGCGGGCTTGGCGGGACGGGAGGACGAGAGGTCCGCGTCCTGCGTGCCGGCCTGGGTGAGGGGCAGGGTCTCGATGGCCGACATCAGCGGGCTCCTTCGCTGCGCTCGACGCGCTCCTGGGCGCGGATGAACAGCACGGCGAGGATCACGATGACGATCGTGAGCGCGGTCGCGATGGTGGCGCCGTAGCCCACCTGCTGCTTCTGGAAGAACTCGGTGTACGAGTAGTAGGAGGGGACGATCGTGGAGTCGCCGGGGCCGCCGCGGGTCAGGGCGTAGATCGGGCCGAAGACCTTCAGCGCGGCGATGGTGCAGGTGAGGGTGACCACGAAGATCTCGGGCCGGATGATCGAGACCGTGATCCAGCGGAAGCGCTGGAACCAGTTCGCCCCGTCGAGCTCCGCCGCCTCGTAGAGCTCGGGGTCCACGCGCTGCAGTGCCGCCATGAAGATGACGACCGGGTAGCCCAGCTGCACCCAGATCATCACGACCATGATCGAGAGCATCGCGGTGTCCGGCTTGCCGAGCCAGTCGTGCGAGAGGGAGCCGAGCCCGACGGCCTCGAGGATCGAGTTCAGCGCGCCGTTGTCGGGGCGCAGGATCCAGCCGATGACGATCGCGGCGATGACGGTCGGCAGGATCTGCGGGAGGTAGTAGGTGGCGCGGAGGAAGCTCGCCAGGCGCCCGCCGAACTTCTTGCCGACGAGATCGAAGAGGATCGCCGCGAGCAGGAGTCCGAGGATCGTGGGGACGATCACCATCGCGATGATCATGTAGACCGAGTTGAGGAACGAGGTCCAGAACTGGTCGTCGCCCATCAGCTCGATCCAGTTGTCGAGGCCGATGAAGATCGGCGGCTTGATGCCGCGCCAGGACGTGAAGCTGATGTAGACGTTCCAGATCAGCGGGATCAGCACGATGAACGTGAAGAGCACGAACCCGGGGATCAGGTAGAGCCAGTAGCCGCCGGAGCGCTTCTCGCGGGGCGGCGTCGTGGGAGGCGGCGCGCTCTCCGCGCGACGAGGTGCTGTCGTCGTCATGGGTACTCCTAGGTCGGACGGGGTCGTGGGTGTGCTGCCGCGGGATGCCGCTCCGGTACGGAGGCGACGGCGTGTCGCGTACCGGAGCGGCATCCAGCGGGGGGGTGGAGGCTCGGCGGTGTTCGTGCGACCCCCTCGAGGGGTCGCCTTCACGTCCTCAGGTCTTCCACGGCCGTTCCGCGCCTGCAGGCGCGGGGCCGGCCGCCGTGGCCGACATCACGTGACGCTTCCGCGTCACGTGATGTCGGCGACTCCGTCGTCGTACTTGGCCTGGAGGTCGGAGAGCATGGCGGACTCGTCGGAGGAGCCGTTGATGAGCTCCTGCGTGGCGGCGACCAGGTCGTCGTAGAAGGTCGCGGTGGGCCAGTCGGGGTAGAAGGAGAGCTGGTCGCCGTCGACGACCGTCTTCCACTGCGAGAGCAGCGCCTTGCTCTTCTCGTCGGTGATGGCGCTCTCGTCGACGACCAGCGGGATGCCTCCGTTGTTGCCGATGAGGTTCTGGATCTCGGGTCGCATCGTGATGTCGATCCACTTGTAGGCGAGGTCCTTGTTCTTCGCCGTCTCCGGGATCACCCAGTGGTTGCCGGCGGAGCCCATCGTGAACTCGGCGCCCGGGAAGAGGAACGTGTCCCATTCGAATCCGGTGATCTCGGTCTTGAAGCGGCCGAACCACCAGGAGCCCGAGAAGAAGATCGGGTACTCGCCCGAGATGAACGCCGTGCCCGCGTCCTCCGCCTTCAGCCCGGAGGCGTCGGCCGAGAAGTAGCCCTTGTCGACGTAGGTCTTCAGCTGGTCGGCCGCGTAGCTCCAGGCCGCGTCCTCGAAGTCGACCTCGCCCGTGTAGGTCTGGTAGTCGGTGATCCAGGAGCGGTCGGCCTTCAGCAGCGCGAGCTGGTAGAAGAGCTGCTGCAGCGGGTACTCGGCGCCGGCCTCGGCCAGCGGGGTGATCCCCTTGGCCACGAAGGCGTCGAGGACGGCCGTGAACTCCTCGTAGGTGGTGGGGACCTCGAGGCCGTTCGCGGCGAAGGCGTCCTTGTTGTAGTAGACGAAGGTGAACTCGCCGTAGTTGGGGATGCCGTACCAGGAGCCGGAGCCCATGATCCCGTTCTCGTCGTACTTCGCGGTGGTCTGCAGCGCGCCGGGGATCAGCGAGTCCCAGCCGTAGAACTCGACCGCCTCGTCGAGGTTGGTGAGCAGGCCCTGGCTCGAGAGGAGCCCGCTGGTCGCGTTGCCCTTGTTGTACTCGACGACGTCGGGCGCCGAGTTGGAGTTGAAGATCTGGCTGGCGCCGGTGCGCAGCTGCTCGAAGGCCTTGAACTCGTACGCGATCTCGGCCCCCGTCTCCTGGGTGAAGATGTCGCGGGCGGCGAGCCAGGCGATGCCGCGGTCGCTGTCGGGCGTCTCGAAGTCCCAGAGCGTGAGGGTGCGGCCGGCGCCGTCGACCGTGGTCGAGAGCGCGTCGGAGCCGGCGTCGGAGCCGCCACCGGAGCAGGCGGCCAGCGCGAACATCGCGCTGAGGCCGACTCCGCCGGCGAGGAGGTTGCGCCGGCTGAGACCGGCGGTCGGGCGGTGGAAGGCGGAGCGGGATCGGAGCGACATTGCGGTGGTTCTCCTTCGAACGGTGCGGTGGTGCTGCGGAGGTGGTGCAGGGAGCGCTCTCTCACGGAGGCGCGGTGTCGAAGCGTTTCGACAGTGCGCAGAGCCGGAGCGGGCGGGAAGAGGGTGGAGGACTAGAGGGAGGCCGGCGCGGGAGTGCCGGACGGGACCGCCGGCACCGGAGCGCCGATCGGAGCGACCGCGAGGGATCCGCGGTCGACGTAGGAGGGCGGGAGCAGCTCGACGCCGACGGTGCGGCCAGAGTCGATCTGCTGGAGGGTCCGCGCGACGGCCGCTCGGCACATCGCGTCGAACGGGAGGGGAAGACTGCTGGTGGGGACAGGGAGGGCGCCGCCGTCGTAGCTGGCGCAGGCCGCCAGGATCGACAGGTCGCCCGGGACGGAGAGGCCGCGCTCGAGGACGCGCTCGATCGCCGCCTCCGCCACGGGCTCGTTGCAGTGCAGCACGAGCGCGGTGGGCGGGACGGGTGCGGCGAGGATCGCGTCGATCGCGGCCTGTGCGCTCGGGCGGCCGATGTGCGGGCGCTCGACCGCGATCTCGACTCCGAGCGCTGCGGCCTCGGCGCGGAACGCCTCGTCGAAGCGGCGGACGAAGCCGGCGTTGCGGTCGGTGTAGGACTGCGGGTGCTCGAGCAGGCCGAGCGAGCGGTGGCCCAGCTCGGCGAGCCGGCGGACGCTCTGGCGGGCGGCCTCGGCGAAGTCGAGGTCGACGCAGGCGAGATCGTGGGAGTCGGCGGGCACGCCGATGAAGGTGGCGGGGACCCCCGCCGCGCGGATCAGCTCGGCGCGGTCGTCGTCGTCGTCGACGCCCATCAGGACGATGCCGTCGACGAGCGAGGAGGAGGAGACGCGCCCGATGCCGCTGGAGGCCTCGTCGGTGACCAGCAGCAGGACGTCGTAGTCCGACTCCCGGGCGCGCTCGAGCACCTCGGTGACGAAGCGCATGTGGGTCGGCAGGTGCAGCTCGCCGCGCATCGGGGCGGAGAGGGCGAGGATGTGGGTCCGCGCCCCGGCGAGCATCCGGGCTCCCGCGTGGGGCCGGTAGCCGAGCTGGCGCACCGCGTCGTCGACGCGCTGCCGGGTGGAGGCGGCGATCGAGCGCTTGCCGGAGAGGGCGTAGGAGACGGTGCTGATCGAGACCCCGGCAGCGCGGGCCACGTCGTGGATGGTCGCCATGGCTCCTCCTGCCGGACGTCGTCGTCGGTCGCGGTCGAGCTTCGAAGCGCTTCGACCGGTCGTGCTGGAGCGACTGTACGCACAGTCGAAGCGCTTGCGCAAGCGATCCTCGCGACGACCTCCCCGGGCGCCGGCCCGCTCCGCGAGCGGTTCCGCGGCACGAACGGGCGGCACCCGCGAGGGGCCGGAGGGCGACGCGCCGGGCCTTCCGCTCGTTGCGCCTCCCGACCCTCAGGGGATATGTTGGGCTCAACAACAATTCGGCGACGTCGCCGGAAAGGATTCGGATCCCATGTCCCTGACCCCCACCCGCGCCGACAAGTTCTCGTTCGGCCTCTGGACCATCGGCTACAACGGGACGGACCCGTTCGGCGGCCCGACCCGCGAGCCGCTCGACGTCGTCCACGCGGTCGAGAAGCTCGACGAGCTCGGCGCGTACGGCCTCACCTTCCACGACGACGACCTGTTCGCCTTCGGCTCCACCGACGCCGAGCGCCAGACCCAGATCGACCGCCTCAAGGGTGCGCTGGAGTCCACCGGCCTCATCGTGCCGATGGTCACCACCAACCTCTTCAGCGCCCCGGTCTTCAAGGACGGCGGCTTCACCTCGAACGACCGCGACGTCCGCCGCTTCGCGCTGCGCAAGGTCCTCCGCAACATCGACCTCGCCGCCGAGCTGGGCGCGAAGACCTTCGTCATGTGGGGCGGCCGCGAGGGCGCCGAGTACGACTCCGCCAAGGACATCCGCGCCGCGCTCGAGCGCTACCGCGAGGCCGTCAACCTGCTCGGCGACTACGTCACCGACAAGGGCTACGACATCCGCTTCGCCATCGAGCCCAAGCCGAACGAGCCCCGCGGCGACATCCTGCTGCCCACGCTCGGCCACGCGATCGCGTTCATCGACTCCCTCGAGCGCCCCGAGCTCGTCGGCGTGAACCCCGAGGTCGGCCACGAGCAGATGGCGGGCCTGAACTTCACCGCCGGCATCGCCCAGGCGCTGTACCACGGCAAGCTCTTCCACATCGACCTCAACGGCCAGCGCGGCATCAAGTACGACCAGGACCTGGTCTTCGGCCACGGCGACCTGCACAACGCGTTCTCGCTCGTCGACCTCCTCGAGAACGGCGGCCCCGGCGGCGTCCCGGCCTACGACGGCCCGCGCCACTTCGACTACAAGCCCTCGCGCACCGAGGACGAGACCGGAGTCTGGGACTCGGCCGCCGCGAACATGCGCACCTACCTGCTGCTCAAGGAGCGCGCCGCGGCCTTCCGCGCCGACCCCGAGGTGCAGGAGGCGCTGGCCGCCGCGAAGGTCGCCGAGCTCTCCACCCCGACGCTGAACGAGGGCGAGTCGTACGACGACCTGCTCGCGGACACCGCCTCGTACGAGTCGTTCGACGCCGACGCCTACCTCGGCGGCAAGGGCTTCGGCTTCGTGCGCCTGCAGCAGCTGGCCACCGAGCACCTGCTCGGCGCCCGCGGCTGACCCGCACCTCCTGAGCCCGCGGTCAGCCGCGGGACGACCTGAGACGGACGAGATCCCCTGCACCGGCACGGGATCTCGTCCGTTCTCCTGCATCCGGCCCGGTTCCGCACCGGACGCCCGAACCCGTACCCCCAACGAAAGAGGACAGCGATGACGCTCGTCGCAGGGATCGACTCGTCGACCCAGAGCTGCAAGGTGGTCGTCCGCGACCTCGACACCGGCGCCGTGGTGCGCACCGGCCGGGCGAGCCACCCGGACGGCACCGAGGTCGATCCGGCCGCGTGGTGGGAGGCGCTGCAGCTCGCCCTCGCCGACGCCGGCGGGCTCGACGACGTCGCCGCGATCTCGGTCGGCGGCCAGCAGCACGGCATGGTCGTCCTCGACGAGAGCGGCGCCGTCATCCGCCCCGCTCTGCTCTGGAACGACACCCGCAGCGCGCCCGCCGCCGCCGCGCTCATCGAGGAGCTCGGAGCCGGGGCCTGGGCGGAGCGGACCGGATCGGTGCCGGTCGCCTCCTTCACCGCCACCAAGCTCCGCTGGCTGCGCGACGCCGAGCCCGAGAACGCCGCCCGTGTCGCCGCCGTCGCGCTCCCCCACGACTGGCTGACCTGGCGCCTGCTCGGCTACGGCCCCGACTCCGCCCGTGGTCCGCAGCTCGACGCGCTCACGACCGACCGGTCCGACGCGTCCGGCACCTCGTACTGGGGAGCGGACGGCTACGACCTCGACCTGCTCGAGCGCGCCCTCGGCCACCGCCCGCTGCTCCCCCGCGTGCTCGGCCCCTCGGAGGAGGCGGGCCGCACCGAGAGCGGACTCGTCGTCGGCCCCGGCGCGGGCGACAACGCGGGCGCCGCGCTCGGCCTCGGCGCCGGCCCCGGCGACGTGGTCGTCAGCATCGGCACGAGCGGCACCGTCTTCGCCGTCACGGACGACCCGGTGCGCGACGCCTCCGGGACCGTTGCCGGCTTCGCCGATGCGAGCGGGCGCTTCCTGCCGCTGGTCGCGACGCTCAACGCGGCGCGCGTGCTGGCCTCGACCGCGACCCTGCTCGGCAGCGACTTCGACGAGTTCGCCGCACTGGCGCTCGAGGCGGAGCCGGGTGCCGACGGCCTCGTGCTGGTCCCCTACTTCGAGGGCGAGCGCACGCCGAACCTGCCGGACGCGACCGCGAGCCTGCACGGTATGACCATCGCCTCGACCACGCGCCCGAACCTCGCCCGCGCGGCGATCGAGGGCATGCTCTGCGGACTGGCCGACGGCCTCGACGCCGTTCGCGCGCAGGGAGTGGAGGCGCGGCGCATCCTCCTCATCGGCGGAGCCGCGCAGAACCGCGCCGTGCAGCTCGCTGCCTCGCAGGTGTTCGACGTGCCCGTGCAGGTGCCGACGCCCGGCGAGTACGTGGCCGACGGTGCCGCCGTGCAGGCCGCCTGGGCGCTGACCGGATCGCGTCCGACGTGGACCGTCACCTCGGTGGCCGAGCCCGCGCCGGACCACCGCCCCGTGATCCGCGAGCAGTACGCGGCCGCCCGCGCCTGAGAATCCGGCCCCGGCCCTCTCCAGGGTCGGGGCCTCGCCGCAAGCCCCAGTGGACGGGGACCGGAATCGCGCTACTCTCATTACTCAGCCAGCTGACTAATGGAGGAGCGACATGACCGCCACACGAACCCCCGATCGCGCCGACCGGATCCGCCAGGTCGTCGTCGCCGTGAGCGCGGTGCTCGCCCTCATCGGCTCGTTCATCGGCTCGGGCGCCGCGGGCGGCACGCAGATCCAGAACGCGGCCGGCGGCGCCCTGACCGCGTCCTCGACCCCCATCGCTCCCGACGGCCCCGCCTTCGCGATCTGGAGCGTCATCTACACCGGCCTCATCGCCTACGCGATCTGGCAGTTCCTGCCCTCGCAGACAGCCCGCACCCGCCACCGCCGGCTGGGCTACTGGGCCGCCGCGAGCCTCCTCCTGAACGCCGCGTGGATCCTGGTCGTCCAGGCCGGCTTCCTGACGCTCAGCGTCGTCGTGATCGCCCTGCTGCTCGCCGTGCTCGCGCGCATCTTCGTGATCCTGCGGACCACCCGGTCGGCCGGAGTGGTCGACGCGATCGTGACGGACGGCACCTTCGGGCTCTACCTCGGCTGGGTGTGCGTGGCCACGGCCGCGAACGTCACCGCCGGGCTCGTCGGCGCGGGAGTCGGCAGCGCGGACGGTCCGGGCGCCGCGGTCTGGGCGGTCGTCGTCCTCGCCGTCGCCGCGCTCGTCGGACTCCTGATCGCCGTCACCGGCCGCGGCCGCATCGCCCCGATGCTCTCGCTCGTCTGGGGACTCTCCTGGGTCGCCGTCGGCCGCTTCGCCGGCGAGCTCGTCTCGGTCCCCGCCGGGATCGCCGCGCTGGTCGCCGCCGCCGTGGTGCTGGTGGTCACCCTCCTCGTCCGCGCCACCGCGGGACGCCGGGTCAGCGCCGCCTGATCCTTGCGCGACGAAGGCCGAGAGGCCGGGACAGCCCTGGTCCGGGGCCGCCCGGCCTCTCGGCCTTCGTCGTGGTGGCGGATCAGGTGATCAGCGTGTCGACGTACTCCCGGTTCTCGTCCATCCACGCGGCGAGGGCGGCGGAGCGGTCGTCGGCCCCGTCGTTGAACAGCGCGTTCTCGAGCGAGTAGAGCGTCTTCGAGTCCATCCGGAAGTCGCGGATCCAGCGGCTCATCGTCGGGTAGTCCGCGTCGAACGCGGCCGAGCCGAAGGAGTGGATCCCCTCCGCCTGCCCGAGCAGGCCCTTCGGGTCCTCGAGGTCCTTGACCGGGAAGGCGTCGTAGGCCCAGTGCGGGCGCCAGAGCGTGACGGCGATGTTCTCGCCCGCGGCGGTCGCGCTCGAGAGCTCCTGGAGCATGGCCGGCGTCGACGAGGTGAGGTAGTCCATCCCCTCCAGGCCGTAGCCGGGGATGACGTCCTCGGTCGTCGTCTTGTTGAGACCGGAGCCGGGCTCGATGCCGATCAGGCGGTTCCCGACGACGCCCGGGTCGGCGGCGAGCTCCTCGAGGGAGTCGATCGGGGCGTCCTCGTTGACCGCGATGGTCAGCTTCGCCTCGTCGTTCCACGCGCCCAGGTCGACGATCGAGTCGCCGTACTGCTCGACGTACCGGGCGTGGGTGAGCGGCAGCCAGGTGTCGAGGGCGAGGTCGTAGTCGCCGGTCGAGAGGCCCTGGAAGCCGGGGGCGACGTCGGCGTTCTGCAGGGTCACGTCGTAGCCCTGCTCCTCGAGCACCGCCTCCCACAGAGCGGAGACGGCGATCCCCTCGTCCCAGCCCTGGAACACGGCGACGGTCACGTCGGTGCGGTCGCCGTTGTCGACGGAGGCGGCGGTGGCGGGAGCGGCGAGGGTCGCGGCCCCGAGGGACGCGACCAGGCCGATCGAGACGACGCCGACGGCCGAGCGGGTCGCCACGACGGCGCGGCGGTTCTTCGCCCGGGCGACCCTCGCCGGCGAGGGCGAGCCCAGCGCGCCGGTCATCCGGTCGAGGACGACAGCGAGGATCACGACGGAGATGCCCGCCTCGAAGCCGAGCGCGACGTCGATCCGGTTGAGGCTCGCGACGACGTCGCCGCCCAGCCCTCCGGCGCCGACCATGCCCGCGATGACGACCATCGAGAGCGAGAGCATGATGACCTGGTTGAGGCCCGCCAGGATCGAGGGCAGCGCCAGCGGCAGCTGGATCTGCCGGAGGATCCGCCACTTCGAGGAGCCGAACGACTCCCCCGCCTCGACGAGCTCCGGGTCGACGCCGCGGATGCCCAGCTCGGTGAGCCGGACGCCCGGCGCCATGGCGAACACGATGGTCGCGACGATGCCGGGCACCACTCCGACCCGGAACAGGATCAGCGCGGGGATCAGGTAGACGAAGGCCGGCATCGTCTGCATCAGGTCGAGCACGGGCCGGATGACCGCGGAGGCCGTGCGGTTGCGCGCGGCGAGCACGCCCAGCGGCACGCTCAGCGCGATGGCGATCACGGAGGCGACGAGCACCAGCGCGAGGGAGTCCATCGCGTTCTCCCACTGGTCGACCCCCACGATCAGCAGGAGCCCCACGGCGGTGCCGGCCGCGAAGACCCAGCCGCGGACGGCGTAGGCCAGTACGGCGAGGAAGGCGACGATCACCCAGAAGGGCGGTGTCGCGAGGACGAGGTCGACGCCGGAGTAGAGGGCGCCGAAGACGGTGCGCAGCAGGTCGAAGACCGGCTGGAAGGTCTGCGTGAGGACATCGACGGCACCCTCGGCGAGGGCGCCGAGCGGGAGGCGGAATCCGAGATCGGTCATCGTGCACCTCCGTCCGCCGCGAGGACGGCGTCGTCGACGGGGCCTCCGGTCGCGTGCAGGGTCGCGGTGACGACCTCGGTCGAGACGGTGGCGGGCGGCTCGATCACCGGGTGCTCGCCGGTGCGGGCGGGCACGTTGCCGAGCGCCGCGAGCAGGGTCACCCGCGGGATCGCTCCGAGCAGACGCCCGTCGGCGTCGACCACGGCGACCGGCAGCGCCGACTCGACGGCGGGCTCGATGACCTCGCTGAGGGCGGTGTCCGGACCGACGGTGACGACGTCGGAGGTGAGGACCGCCGAGAGGTCGCCGGTGCTCCGGCGCACCTGCTCGATCACGTCGCGGTCGCGGACCGTGCCCAGCAGGCGTCGTCCGCCGCCGACCACGAACGCGGCCGAGGTCTGCAGGTCGCGCATGCTCCTCAGCGCGGCGCGGGGACCGGCCGCGAGGGTGACCACGGAGCGGGCGGGCTCCATCACGGCGGAGGCGGTGAGCACGCGGGCGCGGTCGACGTCCTGCACGAACTGGGCGACGTAGTCGTTCGCCGGGTCGGTGAGGATCTCCTCCGGGGTGCCGATCTGGACGATGCGGCCGTCGCGCATCACCGCGATGCGGTCGCCGAGGAACATGGCCTCGTTGAGGTCGTGCGTGATGAAGACGATGGTCTTGCCGAGCTCGTGCTGCAGCTCGATCAGCTGCTCCTGCATCTCGCGGCGGATCAGCGGGTCGAGCGCCGAGAACGCCTCGTCCATCAGCACGATGTCGGTGTCGGCGGCGAGCGCCCGGGCGAGGCCGACGCGCTGGCGCATGCCGCCGGAGAGCTCGTCGGGCATCTTCTCGTGCCAGCCGGCGAGACCGGCGCGCTCGACCGCGAGCATCGCCCGCTCGCGGCGCTCGGCCGCGGGGACGCCCTGGATCTCGAGCGGGTACGCGACGTTGTCGAGCACGGTGCGGTGCGGGAGGAGCGCGAAGTGCTGGAACACCATCGACACCGACGAGCGGCGCACGCGGCGCAGCTCCGCCTCGGAGACGCCGGTGATGGTGGAGCCCTCGATCAGGACCTCGCCCGCGGAGGGCTCCTGGAGCCCGTTCAGCATGCGGATGAGGGTGGACTTCCCGGAGCCGGAGAGGCCCATCACGACGAAGATCTCGCCGCGGCGCACGGTGAAGGACGCGTCGATCACCGCGGCCGTGCCGAGTCCGGCGAGCTCGCCGCGGTCGGCGCCCTCGCCCAGTCGGCGGACGACCTCGTCGGGCTTCCGGCCGAACACCTTGAAGAGGTGGCGGGCCTCGAGAGCGGGGGTCGCGGGATCGGCGCCCGCCTCGCTCCGGGGCTCGCTGATGGTCTGCTGGTTCTGGTGCACGTACACTCCGTCGGCGCGCAGGGACGACGCCCTGCGCTCATCTCGTGGTGCCGGGTCGGGAGCGTGGGACAGCCGTGCGTCGAGCCTCCGCGTGCGTCCCGCCGCTCAGCGCGGCAGGGGGTGGAGGCGAGAGCGTCCGAGGCGGCCTCGGGGCCGCCTCCACTCCCGTTGACCGTACGATCGCGGCGCGTCCTGGGGGACGCCGTGCGAGCGCGGACCGGTTCATCGGGGCCCGTGAGGACCGCCGACCACGGTAGCCGCGGAGCCGCCGAGGGGCAAACGTCGGACAATTGCGGAGGCGGGTCCAGGGGTGGCGGTGAACCGATCAGCGCAACGGAATGTGCTGGTCGGAGCTGGTTTCCGGAGTGTTGCGCGATCGTTACCGTGGTGGCGCGGCCGGCGGCGCTCGTTCCGGCCGGTCTCCATCCGCCGCCGCGCGGCTGCTCGACCGGCGAGGAGGCCCTGTCGCTCAGACGGTGGTCTCGCCCGCCGGGCCCGAGGGGGCCGCCGCGCCGACTCCGCTGACGGGCTCGCCCTGCCAGGACACGAGCGTCCACGCGTCGCCCGAGCCCTCGAGGACGACGACGCCGGTGTTGTCGAGCAGGTGGTCGGCGATGAAGCGCGCATCGAGGTCGAGGGAGCGCAGACCCGCCCAGCAGCGGATGGCCGCGCCGTGACTGACCAGCGCGACGACCTCGTGCCCGAGCGCCTCCGCCTCCGCCACCACCGCGTCGTAGCGCGCCGCGAACTCGTCGCCCGTCTCGCCGCCCGCCAGCCGGATCGACGTCTCGCCGCCGGCCCAGCGGAAGACCGTGCCCATGTACTCCTCGACCGCCGCCCCGTCGCCGCGCATCTCGAGCCCCGCGGCCGCGACCTCGCGGATGCCGTCGCGCTCGATCGGCTCGAGCCCGAGCGCCGCGGCGAGAGGGGCGGCCGTCTCGTGGGTGCGGACCATCGTCGAGACGAGCAGCGCGCCGATCCCCTCGCCGGCGAGCCGACCGGGCAGCGCCGCGGCCTGGGTGCGGCCGAGGTCGGTGAGCCCGGGGCCGGGGATGCGGGTGTCGAGGAGCCCGGCGACGTTGGAGGGGGTCTGGCCGTGGCGGATCAGGAGGAGACGCATCCGCCCACGCTAACCGCGGAGGCTGGGCTTCCGGGGCGCGCGTTCGCGCTCGCTCCCGCCGTTGTGCGGCGAGTGCGGCGCTGCCACGATGTGCGGGGACGCTCCCGGACCGGGAGCCGCAGACGGACGGGACGGGCGGACATGGCCTCCGAAGACGGTTTCTCGAAGGACGAGCGCGCGGCGATGAAGCAGCGCGCGGCCGAGCTGCGGGCGGAGGCGAAGCGGCAGAAGAGCGCCGACAAGGCCGACGCCGACCGCAGGGACGCGGAGGCCGCGATCGCCGCGATGACCGACGAGGAGCGGCCGATCGCCCAGATGCTCCACGAGGTCGTCGGCGAGACCGCCCCCGATCTCCTCCCGAAGACCTGGTACGGCTTCCCCGCCTACGCGCGCTCGGACGGCAAGGCGATCGTCTTCTTCCAGCCCGGCGCGAAGTTCGGCACGCGCTACTCGACCCTCGGCTTCCAGGACGGCGCGCAGCTCGACGACGGCACGATCTGGCCGACCGCCTACGCGCTCGTCTCCGCCGACGCCGAGACGCGCGCCGCCGTCACCGAGCTGGTCCGCCGCGCGGCCGGGGCCTGACCCCGTGGCGCACGTCTACGACGAGATCGACGAGAGCCTCTCCTCCTGGATCCACGAGCAGCCGATGTGGTTCGTCGCCACCGCGCCCCTCGCCGCGGACGGGCACGTCAACATGTCGCCGCGCGGCCACGACTCGTTCTCGATCCTGGGCCCGCGGCGAGTCGGCTGGGTCGACTACACGGGCAGCGGAGTCGAGACGATCGCGCACCTGCGCGAGAACGGGCGCGTGTGCCTGATGTTCGCGTCAATCGGACCGCGTCCGCGCATCGTCCGCCTGCACGGCACCGGCTCCGTGCACCTGCCCGGTTCGGAGGCGTTCGCCGAGGTCGCGGAGCAGCACCCCGAGCACCCGAGCACCCGCGCGGTCGTCACCGTCGAGCTCACCCGCATCAGCGACGCGTGCGGCTGGGGCGTGCCGGTGATGGAGCCGGTCGGCGAGCGCGACCTGCTCCTCCTCCAGGCCGAGAAGAAGGGCCCCGACGGCATGGCCGAGTACCGCGCCACGCGGAACGCGGTCAGCATCGACGGGCTGCCGGGCTACCCGTTGGACTGAGCGGGCGGGACGCGGCCGCAGCGCAGCGCGCACGAGCACGCCGACCAGCTCGAGCAGGGTCTCAGTGACGACGGCGAGCGGGTTCGACCCGGTCGGGCGGGAGTCGACGGAGAACCGGGTCTTCGTCATTCGTCAAGTCCTCGACCGCTGACCGCCGCTCAGCACGACCAGACGTGCATCACGGTCCGTCTCCCGTTCGGGAACCCCGGGTCGATCGACGTGTTCGTCGTCGGTGCGGGTCTGAAGCGGGCGCTCCTCGCGGGGTCGATGACCGGCGGCCTCGTCGACGGGTACACCGCCGCCGTCTCAGGGAGATCGCACAGCGCGACAGGACCGGTTCGCGGAAGCACGCACGAGGACGCTTCGCACACGTCCCCAGGGGATGTACTCCTGGGACCAGTAGTCGGCCCGGATCTTCAGGAGGGGCCCCTCGACGGTGGAAGCCACCGAGATGGAGCGAGGGTCCCGGAGGGTTCCCGCGATGCGTGTCTGCGGGGTCCTTTCGAGCTCGCTCGACAACTGCTCGGGAGTGATTCGCGTCGGGAGGGACGACCGCGAGCAGCCGCCGGCATCCACCGGAGGCGCATTCGACGGTCCCGCTGACGAGCTCGCTCCCCTGTGGACGGTCGATGGCCGAGGCCGCCGACCGCGCTGGTGAGGCTCATCCAGGGGTCGGGACGACAGCGAGCTCCGGGGAGCTCCGGCCGATCCCAGGAGGGGCGGACGTGGAGCGCGACTGAGTCCTGCTCGATCGACGGTCGGATCGGACGGCGTCCCTACCATCGGCCCCGCAGAGATCCCCTGGACGATCCGCCCGCCGCTACCCCCGCTCGTCGACGGCCCGGATCGAGAACAGCTCCTGCGGGGTGCAGTCGAGCGCGTCGCAGATGAGCGTCAGCGTCGTGAAGCGGATCGCGCGGGCGCGGTTGTTCTTGAGGATGGAGAGGTTCGCCATCGTGATGCCGGTGCGGGCAGAGAGGGCGGTGAGGGTCACGCCGCGCTCGGCCAGCACTGCTCCGAGGTGGCAGTCGATCCGGTGCCTCTCGTCGTCGGCGGGCTCAGACAACGCCGTCGACGTCCCGTTCGAGCTTCGCGCCGGCGCGGAACGCCGCCGTCAGGGCGAGGGCCACCACGCCGGCGAGCAGGACGGGGACCGGCCACTGCGGGAGGTTCGTCCCGATGGCCTGGTAGTCGCCGCCGAGGAACGTGTCGCGCTGCTCGTCGCTCACCCGGCCGGCGCCGAAGAGCAGGCCGATGCCGGAGCTGAGATACAGGCCCGCCGCGGTGTCGGCGAGGCCCTGCGCCACTCCTCCGATCAGCAGGGCGAGGCTCAGACGGCGCCAGTTTGCGAGGACGAAGGGGTCGAACGGGCGTCCGGCCGCGATGCCGCGGAGGACCCGCAGGAGGAAGACCGTGGCGAGGACGATCGTGACCGCCTGGAGGAGGCTCGGCAGCGCACCGAGCAGGCGGAGGGAGAGGGCGGCGTCGGCGAGCGTGGGCGCGGTGCCCTCGCGCGGCTGGGCCTGCAGCAGCTGCGGGAGGCTCCGGAGCGGGAGGCGGCCGTCCGCTCCCTCGAAGACCAGCAGGGTGCGCCCGGTGGTGACCGTCCAGGTCTGCAGGAGCGCGGTGAGCACGGAGAAGACCGCGACGATGAGCAGGACCGCTCTCGCCACCCGGAACACGCGCGGACGCTCCCGGACCGGTCCGCTGGAGATGACACTCGTCATGGCGTGCTCCTTATCGATCGTCGATGTTATCGAGTATCGATACTACGCACGCCGGTCCGGCGATGTCGACCCGCGGCGCCCCGCCGACCACGGAGACGGCGGGAGGGGTGGTTGCCCGGGGCGAGGAGCCCGATCTAGCGTGGAGGGATGTCGGATGCGAGGGAGCGCGCCGCCCGGTACCGGGCCGGCGCCGCGGGCGAGGACGAGGCGGAGCAGCCCGCCCTGCCGGAGGATCCGCTCGAGCGGGCCGCGTTCGTCGAGACGGCGATCCAGCTCGCGATCCGCCGCGGCGACTTCGACGACCTGCCGGGATCGAGGAAGCCGCTCCCGGACCTGGGCGCGGCCCACGACCCGGACTGGTGGATCCGCCGCAAGATCGAGCGCGAGAACCTCACCGGGATCGGCCCGGCCGCCTTCCTCCTCCGCGCCGAGGACCGCGCGCTCGACGAGCGCCTCGACCGCTTGCACCGCGAGGAGGAGGTGCGCGCCGAACTCGCCGACTTCAACACGCGGGTGATCGAGGCGCGCCGCCAGCTGCTGGGTGGGCCGCCCGTCGTCACCCGGCTCCGGGACGTCGACGAGGAGGTCGCCGCCTGGTCGCAGCGGCGCGCCGATCGCGCCGCCGAGGCCGAGGCCCGGGCGGCCGCCGAGCCGGAGCGGTCCCGCCGCTGGTGGTCGCGGCGGCGCTGACGTCCCCGGAAACCGGACAGATCTGCCCCTCCCACTGGGGTCCCGCCCCGGGAAACCGGGCGGGAGCGCGCCTCCGAATCATGCGTACACATCAAGTCGACCGGAGTCCGCATGCTCACCGCCACCACCCCCGCACGCCTCCCGAGGGCCCACCCCTCGACCCTCGCCGCGCCGCCGCTCGCACTGCTCGAACCCGACTCGGACCGGATGCTCGTCATCCGCGCCGCGGAGGGCGACGACCGCGCGTTCGCCACCATCGTCCGCCGCTACACCGGGCTGCTCCGCGCGACGGCCGCCCGCACCCTCCGCAGCAGCGCCGACGTCGACGACGTGGTGCAGGAGACGTTCCTCGCGGCGTGGACCCACGTGGACAGCGTGATCGACGGCGAGACCATCGCCGGCTGGCTCGTCACGACCGCCCGCCGCCGCAGCGTCGACCGGCTCCGCTCCAGCGTCTCGCGGCTGCGAGCCGAGCTGGACGACGAGTTCCCCGCCTCCGCCGCCGACGACCCGGAGCACGCCGCGCACTGCGGGTCCCTCGCCGCCGACGCCAACCGGGTGCTCGCCGCGATGCCCCCGGCCCAGCGCCGCTGCTGGGAGCTGCGCCAGCTGGAGCAGTGCAGCTACGACGCGATCGCGCACGAGCTGGGCCTCTCGACCTCGACCGTCCGCGGGCTGCTCGCCCGCGCCCGCGCGACCCTCCGCACGGAGCTCGTCCACTGGCGCTGATCCGCGCTGCGGATCTCGGCGCAGGAGACCGGGCGGGGGCCTTCAGCGCAGGAGAACCGGCCCCGCGCCGATCCGCACCCGGAACAGCGAGTACGGGTACGTCCGCAGATCCGTGCCGCCCTGGTAATCGGCCTGGCGGTGCAGCTGGTTCGCGGTGACGTACAGGTGCTCGTCCGTCGCGATCGACATCGTGTCGGGCCAGAGCAGCCGCTCGTCGTGCACGATCGTCTCCATCGTGCCGTCGGTGCGACGGCGGACGATCGCGTTGTTCTCGTAGCTCGTGGCGTAGAAGCGGCCCAGCGCATCCGTCTCGAGGCCGTCCGCTCCCCCGCCCTTGTCGCCCTCGTCGACGACGGTCGCCGCGACGTCCTCGTCCGGCACCGACCGGTCGACCAGGGCCGCCGTCGCCACGCTGAACCAGCGGCGGGAGGCGAGCGAGCAGTACCAGAGGCGCTCGCCGTCTGCCGAGATCGCGATGCCGTCGGCGCCCATCGTCACCGGCTGCGGGTCGCCGTCGGCCGGGCGCTTCATCAGCGCGCGGCCCTCGGCCATCGGCACGAGCTCCGGAGGAGTGAGCGCCTTCGTGCTCGGGTGGTCGTGCAGGCGGCGCCAGGCGGTCCCCGTCCCAAGGTCGACGACGATGATCCCGTTCGGACCGGAGTCGGCCGAGTCGGTGATGTAGGCGATGCCGCGCCGCAGATCGAAGCGCACGTCGTTGAGGTAGGTGGTCGGCAGGGCGACGTCCGGCTCGAGGACGATCACCTGCTCGACGGTGTCGGTCGCCAGGTCGACGCGGACGAGCTTGGGGCCGCCCTTCTTCGTCGGCTCGAACATCGGGCTGCCTGTGTCGAGGATCCAGAGCCGGTCGGCCGGATCTACGACGATGCTCTGCACCGAGACGAGGGCGCCGGCGTCGTCGACTCCCGACGGCGTGTTCCAGGCCTCGTCCGGGTAGGGCACCGCCGCTCCGTCGACCAGCTCCACGACCGTGGCCGGGACCTCGTCTCCCCACTTCGGGAAGTTCACGAAGATCCGCCCGGTGTGCGAGACGCTGACGCCGGTGGGCATCGGCCCGCTGGTGACGGCGTGCACGAGCTCCAGCTCGCCGAGCGGCTCGTCGACCGGGCGCGTGCCGCGGGTCTCGTCGGTCGGTCCCCAGAATCCCATGGTGCTCTCGCTGTCCTCCCGCCGGCGCGGGCTCGTGGCGGTCTCGGTGCCGGTCGGGTGCGGAGTCGGTGCCCGCCGCGACCGGTGCTCCTCATCCTGCGCGTCGGCGCCGGTCGGCGGGGAGGAGGTGGCGGAGGAGGCGGCGAGCGCCTAGCATCCGGCCGCCGCGGGCGACCCCGGAGCCGCGACCGAGGAGGCGGAGGAGGGCCGGCCCGCGTCCGACTTCGGCACGGCCTTCGCGAAGGGTCTCAGCATCGGGACGCGGCAGTGCCCGGTGGAGCGGGTCGCCTCGGCGGCCGCTCCCGCCGCCCGCAGCGCACCGCCCCCCGCCGTCGCGCTCACCCGTTGGTCGGCGGGTCGACGGACCGCTGATCCGCCGGCCGTCCGCTTCCGGACATGACCGCTAGAGGGCGTTGCCACTGCGGCCGCTCACCTGCCACGGTCGCAGAGCGACCGACGACGGTCCACCGATCAGAAGGACCGAGGCCCGCCATGGACGACTCCTCTTCGACCGAGACCAGCACGAGCGAGATGACGCCCGAGGTGCTGGCCGCGTTCAGCGACGCCTGGACCCGCCACGACCTCGAAGCGCTGATGAGCCACATGACCGACGACTGCGTCTACGGCGCGTCCGTCGGCCCCGAGCCCGGCCGCACCTGGACGGGCAAGGAGCAGGTCCGCGAGGGATTCGCGCTCATGCTCGCCTTCGACACCGGACAGGAGCGGCACGAGGAGGGGGCTCCCCTCATCTCCGGGACGCGCGGCGCGGCCACCTGGTCGTTCACCGGGACCGGCCCCGACGGCCGACCCCAGGTCACGCGGGGCTGCGACATCTACGAGTTCCGCGGCGGGAGGATCGCCCGCAAGGACGCGTTCCGGAAGGTCTACCGGGCGGACGAGGAGTAGTCCGCGTCGTCCTCCCTCGCGCAGCGGAGCCGGAGCGGCGTCCTCGTACCGGGTGGCCCCGCGCCTGCCCGCGGAGCTGATCGCATGGCTGGCCACGTCGGCGGGCAGCTGGGTCGTCGGGCAGGTGCTCACGACCGACGGCGGGCTCAGCCTGTGACCGGAGCGGCGGCGCAGCGGCTCCGGACCTAGTCGGAGGCGACGGCCCGCACGATGGTGCGGGCGACCTCGAGCACCTCGCGCTCGTGGCTCAGGTGCACCTCGTGCACCGCTCCGGGCCAGGACAGCAGCGGCGCGTCCAGGGCGGCGGCGACGCGCCGATGCGCGCGATGCAGGGAGGACCCGGGCCGGCGGTCCGCGGTCACCACGGCCGCGGGGACCGCGGGCAGCTGAGACTCGTCGAAGCCCCGCGCCACCTGCTCCAGACCGGCGGCGGCGGAGGCGAGCCCCGGCAGGTCGACGTCCGCCATCGCGAGAGCGGCCGCGCGCGCGGCCGGGCTCATCGCGTGGCGCCTCGCCGACCGGGCGGCGCTCGTGCGCAGCAGCGCGGACAGCGCCCGGTCGAGCCCCGGCAGTCTCGAGAGCGCCGCCGTCGCCCGGGCCGTCCGCTCCACCTGACGCGCCAGTGCCGTGTCGTTGACGGGCGTCGGGTCGAGGAGCACCAGTCCCGCGACGTCCTCGGGATGATCGCGAGCGAGCAGCATCGCGACGGCACCGCCGAGACTCTGGCCGATCACGACGACGGGACCTGTCCCGAGGCCGGCCAGCACGGCGTGGACGGCGTCGGCGGCGTCGGTCAGTCCGCCGGCGACCTCCGACCCCGCTGTGCCCGGTCTGTCGTAGAGGACCACCCGGCAGCCCGGATCGACGATCAGGCCCTCGACCAGCCCGGGGAAGAAACCGTCGACGGCCTCGCCCCCGCCCGGCAGGAGGAGCACGGCCTGCCCGGACTCACCCCGCACCTGCAACATCCGGCGAGCCTAGCCGGGGAGCCGTCCGGCACCGACGACCGGCGCGGCCGGGCCCGGGGATGATGGGCGCATGGGAACTCGTGGGGCCGGAGTGCTGTGGGTGGTGAGCGCCCTCGCCTACTTGGGAGCGGAGGCGGTCGCCGCGTCCGCGTTCCCGGGCTACAGCTACGCACGGAACTACATCAGCGATCTCGGCGTGCCCGAGGTGGGCGTGTTCCAGGGGCGCGCGATCGACTCGCCGCTGCACGCGGTGATGAACGCCGGATTCCTCCTGCAGGGGGCGCTCTACCTCGCCGCCGCCGTCACGACCGTGCGGGCGGCGCGGGGCGGATCGCGGGGGCTGTTCCTCTCCCTCGCCGTGGTCTACGCCGTGGGCATCGCCGTGGTGGGCCTCGTGCACGGGAGCAGCGCCAGTGCGCAGAAAGGGATCGGCGGCCTGCACGTGGTCGGCGCCGCGATGGCGATCGTCGGCGGCAACGCGGCCTCGATCGTCGCCGGTGCCGCGGCCCGGCGCGGCCGCGCCCCGTGGGCGCTCGAGACGGTCGGGATCGTGCTCGGTGCGGCCGGCCTGCTCGCGCTGCTGATGCTGCAGGTCGACACCCGCGTGCCCGGCGTCGACCTGCTGCCCGACGGCGTCTGGGAGCGCGCCTCCGTCTACGCCGTCACGGCCTGGCAGCTCGCGACCGGCCTGCGGCTGCTCCGACGGCCGGAGGTGCCGCGGCAGCCGCGGCCTCCTCAGACCGCGGGCAGCGGCGCGCCGGTGCGCAGCGCCGTGCACCGGCTCTTCCAGCTCGGGATCCGGATCCCGGAGGCCCTCTCGGTCGTCGTGTTCGACGACAACCCGTGGAGCGAGCTGGTCACCCCGCCGCTCAGCGTCGTCCGCCAGCCGATCGACATGCTCGCCCGTCACCGCGTCGAGCTCGTCCTCGCCCGCATGCAGGGCCGCCTCCCCGAGGCCCCGCAGCACATCGAGGTGCAGGCCGACCTCGTCATCCGCTCCAGCTGCGCCGCACCCCCGCGGCGCTGATCCCCCTCCCCCCTCCGAAAGGCACGCCATGTCCGATCCCGTCGTCGTCACCGCGATCTTCACTCCCGCCGAGGGGCAGCGCGACGCGCTCGTCGCCGCCCTCTCCACCGCCATCGCGGAGGTGCACGAGGAGGAGGGCTGCGAGCTCTACGCGATCCACGACTCGCCCGACGGCACCATCGTCATGCTGGAGAAGTGGACGAGCGGCGACCTGCTCGACGCGCACGGCGCCGGCGAGCCGGTCGTCCGCCTCAACGCGGCGATCCGCGGACTCGTCGCCCATCCTCCCGTCGTGACGCGGCTCGTCCCGATCCCGGCCGGCACCTCGCAGCAGGGCGAGCTCTAGCACCCGGGGGCGGGGCCGCTCCGGATCCGGATCGCGCGCCTCCCGCCGGAAACGCGCGCGAAACAGCGGAGGCCTACGGTCGGGAGCGACCCCGCCGCCCCGGCCGCTCCCTGGAGGATCCGCATGCCCCGCCCCGCCTTCCCCGCCCCGCCCAGCGCCGAGCTGCACATCCACCTCGAGGGCACGATCGAGCCCGAGCACATCGTCGAGATGGCGCGCCGCAACGGGGTCCCCCTGCCCACCGAGGATCTCGACGCCCTCCGCGCGCGGTACTCCTTCACCGACCTCGCGTCGTTCCTGGAGCTGCACTACTCGAACCTCACCGTGCTGAAGACGGAGCGGGACTTCTTCGAGCTCGCGACCGGCTACCTCGACCGGGCGCAGAAGGCGAACATCCGCCGCGCCGAGATCTTCTTCGACCCGCAGACGCACCTCGGCAACGGCGTCGCGCTCGACACCGTGATGAGCGGGATCACCCGTGCGCTCGGCCGGAGCGAGGAGACCCACGGGATCTCGACGGACCTGATCATGTGCTTCCTCCGCGACCTGGGCGCCGACGCGGCCGACGAGATGCTGACGGCGATCCTCCCCTGGCGCGAGCACATCATCGGCGTCGGGCTCGACTCGAACGAGGTGGGCTTCGGCCCGGAGCTGTTCGTCGACGTCTACGCGCGCGCCGCGGCGGAGGGACTGCGCCTGGTCGCGCACGCGGGCGAGGAGGGCGGGCCGGAGACGGTCGCGGCCACCGTCGAGCTGCTGAAGGTCGAGCGGATCGACCACGGGATCCGCGCGATGGAGGACCCGGAGGTGGTCGCGATGCTCCGCGAGCGCCGCATCCCGGTGACGGTGTGCCCGCTGTCGAACGTCGCCCTGCGCGCGGTGGACACGATGGCCGACCACCCGCTGCCCGCGATGCTCCGCGAGGGACTCGTCGTGACGGTCTCGAGCGACGACCCGCCCTACTTCGGCGGCTACGTGGACGAGAACTACCGCGCCCTGGTCGAGGAGCTGGGGATGGACGACGCGCAGCTCGAGCAGCTGGCGCTCAACTCCTTCGACGCGGCGTTCATCACGGAGGAGGACCGCGAGCGCTGGCAGGCGGAGGTGCGCGAGCACTTCGCGCGGTGAGCGCGTCACTGCCCGGAGAACGATCGCTCCCACCCCGTCTCCGGGCACTGCGCTATCGTTCTGCGGGCGCACGCCTCCGCGCCCGACCTACGCTGGCCGGATGACGCGATCCGACGGCACGCGATGAGCTGGGTGCTCCTCACCGGCGCGATCCTCACCGAGGTGACGGCGTCGCTCGCCCTCCAGGCCGCCATCGAGTCGCCGGGCTGGTACGCCCTCGTGGTGGCGGGCTACCTGGCGGCGTTCGTCCTCCTCAGCCGGGTGCTCAAGGCTGGCATGCCGATCGGAGTCGCGTACGGCGTGTGGGGCGCGTGCGGCGTCGCGCTGACGGCGGTCCTCGCGGCCGTGCTCTTCGGTCAGCCGCTGACGGGCGTGATGACGATCGGGCTGGTGCTGATCATCGCGGGCGTGCTGATGGTCGAGATCGGCTCGCAGCGAGCGCAGGCCGCGCGCCGGGCGGCGCACTGATGGCCTGGCTGCTGCTCTCGGGCGCGATCCTCACCGAGGTCGCCGCGACGATGAGCCTCAAGCCCGCGACGGACGGCCGGAAGCGCTGGTACGTCGTGGTCGGAGTCGGCTACGTCGTCGCGTTCACGCTGCTGGCCGGGGCGCTCGCGCAGGGCATGCCGATCGGGGTGGCCTACGGGATCTGGGCGGCGGTCGGAGTCGCGCTGACGGCAGTGCTCGGCCGCTGGCTGTTCCAGGACCCGCTGACCTGGACGATGCTCGGCGGGATCGGCCTGATCATCGCCGGCGTGCTGCTGGTGGAGCTCGGGCACTGACCGGCCGGCTGTCGTCGCAGCGGGAGTCTCTCCCGCTCAGCGGCCGTCGCGGCGGGAGCGCGCCTCCTCAGCCGTCGTCGCGGCGGTAGCGCGACGGAGTCACCGGTTGTCGCGGCGGTACCGCGCCTCGCGGCCGGCGATGTGGAGGCCGAGCCCGGTGACGGCGACCGCGAAGGCGACCAGCACGCCGATGAACGCGATCTCGTCGCCCGCTCCGACCGCCACGGCCGCGGCGGCGAGCCCGATCAGCGCGAGGGCGATCACCACGGCGCCGACGGTCTCGAGAGGGCTCCAGGCGGTCATGACTCCAGCGTGCGCGCGGAGCGGCGCGCGGGCAAGGGGCGGCAGGCGAACAGGACACGACGTCCCGCCGACCGCGGAGGTCCGCGCGGGTCCCAGCACACGACCCGTCCGCCCGGACGTCGGCCGTCGGGTGCTGCGGATCGCGGAGCTCGTCCGAGGCGGTCCGCGGTGCGAGCCCGCTCCGTCCGTCCCCGCCGGAACGCCCCCGCC
>NZ_PSTM01000031.1:0-25175 GCF_002930875.1 Rathayibacter sp. AY1A5
TGCTCTCGACGGCGACGCCCCGAGCGCTGCGGGCGGCACGGAGGCGGCTCGCCGAGCGCCCGGAGGGCCGCGCGGCGGACCCCGCCCACGTCCCCCGTGCGGAGCAGCGCATCGGCCAGCCGCGCCGCCTCGACGCCGGCCCCGGGAACCCCGCCGTCCTCCCGCGAGCGCTCGACCACCCGCTCGAGGGCCGCCGCGTCGCCGGTGAAGGCCGCGACGGCGGCCGCGCGCGCCTCGAGCTCCTCCCGCAGAGCAGCACAGCGCGCGCTCGAGCGCGCCTCGGTGAAAAGGAGCAGCGCCTCCTGCGGCCGACCCGCGCGGAGTCGCTCCTCCGCCGCGTCCCTCAGCAGCCGCGCCCGCTCCTCCGGCCCGGCGGCGTCGTCCGCCGCGAGCAGCAGGCGGAGGTGCGGGGCCGACTCCGGGCGCTCGGCGAGCCGCCTCCGTGCCGCCCGCAGCGCTCGGGGCGTCGCCGTCGAGAGCACCACCGCTCGGACCACCGGGTCGCGGAACGCACGGCCGCCCGCCGTCAGGATCCCCGCCTGCACCAGGGCGCTGTCCCCGTCTCCGAGGGCCGACCCGATGCTCTCCGGGAACTCGGCGCCCGCCACCGCGGCGACCAGGAGCGCCTCCCGGCACTCCTCCGACAGCGGAGCCAGCAGGTCGAGCACCCTGGTCTCGGCCTGCTCGAGCCGCGGGTAGACCGGGAAGGGCGAGGGAGCGTCCTCGTCGGCCCAGGCCCGCCCGAGGACGTCGAGGAGCAGCGGATTCCCCTCCGCGACCCGCAGCAGGCGCGCCTCGACGGCGAGCGACCGCCGGCCGCCGTGGGCGCGCAGGAAGCCGCAGGCCGCCTCCGCGTCGAGGGGCTCGGTGCGACGGTGCCGGAGGCCCTCCCAGCCGGCGAGGACGCGCCGGTCGCCGGTGGCGAGGAGGCAGGCGGCGCCGACCTCGTCGACCAGCCGGGTCACCAGGGCCTGGAGGGTCTCGCGGGCGGCGACGTCGAACCGCTCCCAGTCGTCGACGACGATCAGGAAGCCGGGGTCGCAGGGCGAGGCGGAGGAGTCGCGCACCCGCTGCAGACGGCCGATCAGCGTGGCGAACAGCGCGAGCGAGGACGCGCCGATCACGGCGTCGCCCCGGTCCGGCCGCACCTCCACGACCTCGCAGCCGGCGGCGCGAGCGGTGGCCGCGGCGGAGCGCAGCATGTGCGTCCGGCCCGAGCCGATCCCGCCCTCGACCACCAGGAGCCGCTCCCGCGCGGGCGACGCCGAGCTCAGCATCCGGACCACCACGTCCTCGGGGGCGCTCGGGTGCGCGGGCGGCGAGGAGAGTGCACTGATCGTCATCGCGACTCCTGAGGGACGGGTTCCGAGGACCCCATGCTGACCGCCGGGCGCGGCCGCGCTCTCCTCCCTCTGTCGGAACCCTCCGGAGCGCACCCTCTGTCGAACCGTCCCGAGCGCCCGTCTCCCGGTCGGCGCCGGGCAGGAGGCGCAGCAGGGCAGTGGGCCCCGCGAGCGCCCGACGGTACTCTGTGTCCCACCGGACGACCGGTACGGCCCCACCCCCGCACGACCGCCGCTCGACGCGGCGGGTGATCCGATGGAGTCGCACGATGAGCTCTCGCAGCCCCCTCGCGGAGTTCCTCCGCGCTCGCCGGGCGGCGCTGCGGCCGGAGCAGGTCGGCGTGCCGACCGCGGGCACCCGGCGGCGGGTGCCGGGCCTGCGCCGCGAGGAGGTCGCCGACCGCGCCCGGATCAGCCGCGACTACTACCTCCGCGTCGAGCAGGGGCACGCGGTCGCCCCGTCCGACCAGGTGCTGAACGCCCTCGCCGAGGCGCTCGCCTTCGACGAGTTCGAGCGCGCCTACCTCTTCCGGCTGGCCCGGCTGCGCCCCGGCCCGCGCGATCCCGACTCCCCTCCGCCGGGCCAGGGCGTGGAGTCGCTGCTCGCCCACTGGCCGAGGACCCCGGCGTACGCGTTCGACCGCAACCTCGACGTCCTCGGCGCGAACGACCTGATGAGCCGTCTCGCCCCCGACAAGGGCGTGCCCGGCGCCAACATGCTGCTCTCCACCTCCCGCGGCTACGCGCGCGCCGTGGCGAACGGCGACCCGCCGGACCAGCTGCAGGCGTGGGGCCAGGTCTTCTGCGAGCTGATCGCCGCGCTGCGGTTCTACAGCGTCCCCGACGATCCGCGGCTGCACGAGATCGTCGGCGAGTGCTCGGTCGAGAATCCGCTGTTCCGGTCGATCTGGGCCGAGTACCAGGTCCGCCCCTTCACCCACCGGTGGATCCGCGTCCACGTCGAGCCGTTCGGCTGGCTCGACCTCGAGATGCAGACCCTGGAGCTCGCCGGCGCTCCGGGCCGGTACGTCGTGACCTACCTCGCGGCAGCGGGGACTCCGGCGGCCGCGGCCGTCGACGTCCTCGCCTCGCTGCGACCCGCTCCGGAGTCGGGCACCGCGCTGGCGGCCCCGGCCGGCGCCTGATCAGCGGCGGTGAGCCGGGCGAGGGCCTCGCGACCCGCCGCGTCACCCGCCTCGAACAGGAGCAGGAGGCGCGCGCCGTCCCGGACCAGCCGGTAGTCCATCGGAACGGAGCCGACCGCGGTGTCGAGGAACACGACCGACCCGCGTGCGTCGGCCTCCGCCCCGGCCGCCCACGAGTCCGCGAACCGGGGGCTCCTCGCCGAGAGCTCCCCGACGACCGTCAGGAACTCCCGGTCCCCCCGGTGCCGCTCGAGCGAGTCGCGGAGCATCGCCGCGACCTGGTCGGCGGCGGACCCCCAGCAGGGCAGGTCCTCGACCTCGGACGAGTCCAGGAAGGTGAAGCGGGCGATGCTCGCTCCTGGGGCGAAGGCGGGCGAGAGCGCCCGCGCGAGCGGAGTCGCGGCCAGCACGCGCAGGTGCCGATCCAGCAGCACCGCCGCCCTAGCCGCCCACGGCAGGAGCGCCGCCCCGTGATCCTCCGTCATGTCCCCGTCCCCTCCGCGCGTCCCTCCCTCAGCGCAGCGGAGTGATCCCCTGCGTCCCGGGCGGGAAGGTCGCCAGCACCTCCTCCGGGATGTTCAGGTGCTGCGCGACCAGCGACGGCGGCAGGTGGCTCAGCCACTGGGCGAGCGACACCTCCTCGTAGCGGGAGCTCTTGAAGGTCTCGATGTAGACCAGCGTGTCGTCGCCGGTGTTCTCCACGTAGTGGCCGAAGTTGCGGCGCACGACGCCCACGTCTCCGGCGTGGAAGTCGGTCGTGTTGGCGTGCGGGCCGGTGTTGAAGACGGTCATCCGAGCGGATCCGCGGAGGTAGTACTGCCACTCGTCGGCGTTGGGGTGCCAGTGCAGCTCGCGCATCGAGCCGGGCTCGACGGTCGTCAGCGCGGCCGAGACCGTGCGCGAGGCCGGGAAGTTCGTGCTGTCGGCGATCTGGATCCGGCCGCCGCTGTTCTGGTACACGGGCTCGGAGCGGGAGAGCCGGAAGATCACCGCCTCGTCGCCGTCCTGCACCCCGGCCGCGGCCCGGTCGGCCTGGAGGTCGCCGGGCACGTCGCCCGGGAAGATCCAGAGGTCGTGCAGCGGGATGTCGCGGAAGACCTCCTGCGCGACGCCGAAGTTCTTCGCCAGCACGTCCGGCGGCGTGTGCGCGAACCAGTCGGTGAGCAGGAGCGTGTTGCTCTCGGACTGCTCGCCGTCGTCGAACGCGAGCACGAACTCCGCCCCGTCCGGGCCGAGGCCCTGCAGGGAGTGCGGCAGGCCGGGCGGGAAGTACCAGAGGTCCCCCTCCTGCACGTCGTCGACGCTGGGCCGGCCGGTGCGGCTGAGCGTGGTGATGCGGCAGTTCCCCTTGGTCATCAGCGCCCACTCGGCGCTCTGGTGCCAGTGCAGCTCGCGGATCCCGCCGGCCTCGAGGTACATGTTCACGCCGGCGATCTCGTTCGAGATCGCGAAGTCGGCCTGCGTGAGCTCGCGCGCCCAGCCTCCCCGCTGCACCCGCCGCGGCGAGATGTTGAAGGAGGACCAGAAGAACGGCTGCGTGCTGATGTCCGTCGCGGGCGCGGCGATCTGGTTCGGGAACAGTCCCTCCAGGACGCGGTTCTGCGGGCCGGTCATCGTGTTCGCCGAGGGATCGCCCTCGGTGTTCACGATCCCCTCCTGGGGGAGGTCCGGGTCTCCGAAACCGGGGGTCTCGTGGTGCGGAGCGGTGCTGTCGTCGGGTTCCACGGCGTTCTCCCTGCTGATCGTCCTGCGCGCCTGCGCTGCTCCGATCCCACCGCTCCGGCCCGGGCGGCACCACGGTCATCCGACTCGATCCGCGCCCCGACGACCGGCCGCGCTCAGCCGCCCAGGCCCTCGAGCACGTCCCGCGAGGGCACGAAGTAGACCCCGCCGGTCGTCGCGGTCGAGAAGTCGAGGAGGCGGTCGTGCCGGCCCGCGGGCACGCCGACGAACATCCGCGTCAGCATCGTCTCGATCACCGACAGGTCGGCGGCCAGGCCGAGGAAGTACGTGCCGAACTCGCCCCTGCCGGGCCGGCCGAAGGGCATGTTGTCGCGGAGGATGTCGTGCTCGGTCCCGCCGGCGTCGACCACGGTCGCGAGCCCCTTGTGCGAGAGCTGCGCCGGATCGTCCTCGCGCTCGACGTTGTCGGCCTTGCTCCGGCCGATGACCCGCTCCTGCTGCTCGGTGGTGAGCGCGTGCCAGGACGTCAGGTCGTGCAGGTACTTCTGCACGACCAGGTAGCTGCCGCCCGCGAACGCCGCGTCCTCCGCGCCGATCAGCGCGACGCGGGGCAGCGCCTCCCCGGTCGGGTTCTCGGTGCCGTCGACGAAGCCCAGCAGGTCGCGGTTGTCGAAGTAGCGGAAGCCGACCACCTCGTCGCGGACGACGACGTCCTCGCCGAGCGCGTCGAGCAGGAGGCGCTCGAACTCGAAGCAGGCGTCGTCCCGCTCCGCCCGGATGTGGAACAGGAGGTCGGTCTGCGTCGAGACGGCCGTGTGCGCCGCGCCGACCACCTCCTGGAACGGGTGCAGCTGCGCGGGGCGCCCCTCCCCGCCGAAGCGGTCCCACGCGTCGCTCCCGATCCCGACCAGGCACGAGAGGCGCAGGCCCAGGTCGCGGAAGCCGACCGCGCGGAGGATCCCGCCCACGTCGGCGACGACGTCCCGCACGCGGTCCGCGGCGTCCTGCCCGCCGACGATGTCGAGCGAGAGGAAGACGGCGGACCTGCTGAGCGGAGCGACGACCGCCTGCGGCTCGATGGGGATGCGGTCCTCGACGGTCACCGGAGCACCGCCGGCCGGGGCGTCGTCGGCAGGGGCGTCGGCAGGGCCGTCGTCGTGGGCGTCGTCGTGGGCATCGCGACCTCCGATCCGCGCGCCGCGGGAGGGCGCGTCCGCCGCGATCCTGTCAGCGTCCGCGGTGCCGGTCACGAGTCATCCGACCCCACTCGGCGAGCGCGGCCGGCGGCCCCGCCACCGCCCGGGCGACCAGGTCTGGACGATCGTCGGAACATCTCCCCGCGCTCTTCAGGGAGCGCTCCCACGCCCCTATCGTGGAGCCGCTCCCCACCCTCATCCGGGGAGGCACCACCTTGGACACGACCCGGGCCGGGCTCGGGATCGACACGAGCACGGAGGTTCGAAGATGCCGTTTGTGACCACGGACGACGACGTCGAGATCTACTACAAGGACTGGGGCAGCACCGACGCGCAGCCCATCGTCTTCCACCACGGCTGGCCGCTGTCGTCCGACGACTGGGACGCGCAGATGCTGTTCTTCCACGCGCACGGCTACCGCGTCATCGCGACCGACCGCCGCGGGCACGGACGCTCGACCCAGGTCGGCACCGGACACGACATGGACCACTACGCCAGCGACGTGAACGCGGTCGTCGAGCACCTCGACCTGCGGAACGCGATCCACATCGGCCACTCCACCGGAGGCGGTCAGGTCGCGCGCTACGTCGCGAAGTACGGCGAGCCCCAGGGCCGAGTGGCCAAGGCCGTCCTCGTCTCGTCGGTCCCGCCGCTGATGGTGCAGACCGAGGCGAACCCCGAGGGCACGCCGATCTCGGTGTTCGACGGCTTCCGCGACGCTCTCGCGGCGAACCGCGCCGAGTTCTACCAGGCCGTGGCCTCCGGGCCCTTCTACGGCTTCAACCGCGAGGGTGTCGAGCTCTCGCAGCCCGTGGTCGACAACTGGTGGCGCCAGGGCATGGCCGGATCCGCGCTCGCGCACTACGAGGGCATCAAGGCCTTCTCGGAGACGGACCAGACCGAGGACCTGAAGGCGATCACCGTCCCCGTCCTCGTCACCCAGGGCGACGACGACCAGGTCGTCCCCTACAAGGACGCCGCGCTCAAGCAGCACGAGCTGCTGCAGAACTCGACGCTCAAGATCTACGAGGGCTACCCGCACGGCATGCTGACCGTCCACGCGGACGTCATCAACCCCGACCTGCTGGCCTTCATCCAGGAGTAGCGCGGCACGCTCGCAGGCGCGTCCCGGCCGTTCCGGGGCGCGCCTGCGCGTCTGCGCTCGAACGGGGGCCGGGTGCCCCTGCGAGCGGAGTCCGGCCTCAGGCGTCGGCGCCCGCGTCCCTCCCGAGCACCGCGGCGAGCTCGCCCCGCCCGCCGATCCCGAGCTTGCGGTACGCCGCGTACAGGTGCGCGCCGACCGTGCGCGGCGAAAGGAACAGGTTCTGCGCGATCGCGCGGTTCGACAGCCCCGTGCTCGCGAGAGCGCAGATGCGCAGCTCCTGCGGGGTCAGCGTGGCAGCGGCCGGCGACGGCGCGTCCGCGATCCTCCCTCCGGCGGCCCGGAGCGCGTCACGGGCCCGATCGGCCCAGGCGTGGATCGGCAGCTCCTCGAGCATCGCCAGCGAGTCGCGGAGGAGGGGCCTCGCCTCCGCCGCCCGACCGGCCCGGTGCAGCTCGTCGCCCACGAGCAGCAGCGCCCGCGCCCGCACGTACGGGAGCGGCGGCGGAGTCCGGCGGAGCAGCCCGGCCGCGGCGTCCGGCGCTCCGTCGGCGAGCGCCACGGCGATCTGCGCGTACCGGAGGGCCGCCTCGATCATCGGCTGGTGCCAGCGCTCGAAGAGCGATTCCAGCCTCGCGGCGTGCAGGCGCACGACTCCGACGTCCCCGATCGCGAGAGCCGCGTCGACGAGATCGGGCGTGGTCAGGATCGCGAAGCCGGGGTTCAGGGAGTCGTCGTCCGTGTCGAGGAGGGGCAGGAGCTCCGGCACGGCGTCGCCCGGTCGCGACTCGAGGACCGCCACCGCCGCTCGCGATCCGCGGAGCGTCGCCCGCATCACGCTCGAGCAGAGGACGGCCGCGCCGATCGCGCTGCCCGCGCTGATCGCCTCGGGATCGGGCGCGACGCCCTCCATCGCGTCGAACCAGGCCAGGCAGGCCCGGGACGCGGTCTCGAAGCCGACGTCCCCCAGGTCGCTCCCGAGGACGAGCGCCTCCTCGGCGAAGGAGCGGGCGCGCGAGATGCGGCCGGCGAGCGACGTGGTCATCGAGGCGGCGAGGAGCGCCTGCGGGAGGATCCGGATGTCGCCGCGCGCGCGCAGCCCGGTGATCGCCGCCTCCAGGAGCTCCCGGGCGACCTCGACCTCGCCCGCCGTGTTCAGCGCGTAGCCGAGCCACCACGCCTCCTCCGGACCGCTCGCCCCGCCGGCCGCCGCGAGCGCCCGGCGGACGACCTCGTCGCCGCGGGCGATCGGCTCGGTGACCGCCGCGAGCAGGACGGCGCGCGGGTCGGAGTCGTCGAGGGCGAGCGCGCGCACCGCCTGGATCATCGGCTCCCCCGGCGACGCCTCGCGGTTGTGGTCCCAGGCGATGGCGGCGAGGTGCAGGAGCGCGGCCGTCGCGGCGTCGACGGCTCCGTGGCTCTGCAGCGCGGTCACCGCGGCGAGCGCGGGCGAGAGGTCTCCCCGCGAGAGGGCCGTTCGCCCGGTCGGCAGCGTCTCGCGCGTCCAGGCGGCGCGGGCGGTGAGCACCGGATCGACGGTCTCACCCGCCGCGCGGTGCACGAGCAGCGCCGCCTCCGCGGTCCGGCCGGCGAGTCCGGAGTACTCGGCCGCGTCGATCAGGCGCGAGACGCGCAGCGGCCCCGCGGGGGTCAGCTCCGCCGCCCGCTCCATCGCCTGAGCCGCCAGGACGACGTCGCCCGTCGCGAGGCCGGACGCCGCGAGACCGGCGAGCTCCTCGCCGACCGGCCCGTCCGAGCCGGTCGCGAGCTCCGACCGCCACCAGAGCGTCCGGCTCGGGTCGTCGCGGTGCTCCTGGACGAGCGTGCGGAGCACGGCTGCGCGCTCGGAGGGGCGGCTCACGCTCGTCACCGCGGACTGCACGAGAGGGTGCCGGAAGCGGAGTCCGCTCCCCGGCGTCCAGCTGAGCAGCGACGCGGCGACGGCCCGGTCGATCCAGGAGGGGTCGGGGTGGCGGCCGATCGCCAGGTTCGCCAGCCGGCTCGCCTCCTCCGCCGTCGCGACGTCGCCCAGCGCCACGGCCAGCACGGCGAGCCGCGAGGGCTGGTCGAGCTCCGCGAAGCGCTCGGCGAAGGCCGACTCGAGGCGTCCGGTCACCGCGCGGTCCTCCGCCTCGTCGGCCGACGGGTCGCGCCCGGTCAGCTCCACCAGGGCGAGCGGATTCCCGCGGGCGAGGTCGAGCAGAGCGCGCCGGGCGGCGCCGCGAGGAGGATGCGGGAGCGTGTCGAGGAGAGCGGCCGAGTCGGCGGCCGACAGCGGCCCGAGGTGGAGGTGCTCGAGGCCGGAGTCCTCCTCGGGCCGGTCCCTCGTGGTCATCACGACGACGACGCGGTCCTCGCCGATGCGGCGGGCGAGCATCCGCAGCGCCCACGCCGACTCCGGGTCGATCCGGTGCAGGTCCTCCACGACGACCAGCAGGGGCCGATCGGCGGCGGCGTCGCTCAGGAGGGTCAGGGCCGAGAGGCCGGCCAGGAGCGGCGTCGGCTGCACTCCGTCCGCCAGGTGGAAGGCCACGCGGAGCGCGTCCCGCTGCGGCAGGGGCAGGCCGTCGAGGCCCGGGCGGAGCGGGTGCAGGAGGAGCTGCAGCGCCGCGTACTGGTCGCCCGACTCCGCTGCGGAGCCCGCGGTGCGCAGCACCCGCACGTCGCGTGCGCGGGCGTGGGCGACGACCTCCTCGACCAGGGTGGTCTTGCCGACCCCGGCGTCCCCGTCGATGACGAGCGCCGACCCGTGGGCGGCGATGCCCTCGACCATCAGACGGAGCCGCGCGAGCTCCGATCCCCGACCGACGACGAGCGCGTCCCGCTTCACGCGTCGAGTATCGCACCCTCGCGCAGACACTCCTCGACCCGGTGACGGGCCCGGATGAAATCGATCGCGGCGGCCGCGGCGCTGCCGGGGGCGCCGAAGAAGGAGGTCAGGAAGTGGTCGCCTCCGTGCACCTCCAGGGTCTGCCAGCGGAAGGCGATGAAGCCGAAGGGGTCGACGCGCACCGGCGACGAGCCCTCGCGGAGCGGATACGCCTCCTGGCTCGCCCAGACGCGGCGGAAGACCCGCGAGCGGCCCCCGAGCGAGGCGACCAGGACCCGCAGACGCGGGTCCGCCGGGTCGGAGTGGAAGCGGAGGGCAGCGGTCATCACGGCGATCGTGCGGTCCCAGTCCTCGTGCCGCTCGGCGTCGGTCTCGAGCGCCGCGGCGTCGACGACGGCCTCGATCATGTTGGTCCCCTGCTCGCAGGCCAGGGGCAGGAACAGGCGGCCGAGCTCGTTCACGGCGACGAGGTCCTGGTAGCGGTCGACCACGTAGGCGGGCGTCGTGGTCCAGGACGAGACCATGCTCGTCAGGCTGCCGACCTGCGCCGGGGTCGGCCCGGCCTGCGCCCAGCCCGGTGAGCGGCGCGGCGCGGCGTGTCCGCCGAGCCGGAAGAGGTAGTCGCGCCCGTCCGCGTCGAGACGGAACGCGCGGGCCAGAGCGTCCAGGACCTGCGCCGAGGGGCGGCGGTCCTTGCCCTGCTCGAGCCGCAGGTAGTAGTCCGGGCTGATCCCCGCGAGCACGGCGACCTCCTGGCGGCGCAGCCCGCTGACGCGGCGCCTGCCGTCGGCGCCCAGGCCGACCTCGTCGGGACGCAGCCGGTCGCGGTGCCCCCGGAGGTAGGCGCCGAGCCGCGCGGTGTCCGTGTCCACGATCCCGCCCTTCTCTCCCTTCGAGGCTAGGGAGGAGGCGGGCCCGACTCCACGCGACGCCGACCTAGATCCGCGGCGGGAGTACCTAGATCGGCGGGGCGTGCTTCCGGGTGGGGGCGGTGCGCGGCGGGGTGCGGAGGAGCGCACCGGCACTCGGCGCACCCCTCCGCGGTCAGGCGACTCCGCGGTCAGCTCAGCTCCGCCGCAGCGTCGGCGATGACCCGCGCGACCTCCTCCGGGTGCGAGCGCATCACCAGGTGCGGCGCGTCGAGCTCGACGACCGAGCGCACGCCCGCCCGCCGGTAGCCGAACCGCTCGACGTCCGGGTTGATCGTCCGGTCCGCGGCCGCGACGACGCCCCAGCTCGGCCGGGTCCGCCAGGCGGCGACGGGAGCGGCCTCACCGAAGGCCAGAGCGGCGAGCGGGCGCTGGCCGACCGCGAGCACGGCCGCCTCGGCCGGATCGATCCCGGCCGCGAACACCTCCGGGAACGCCGACACCGCGACCGACACGTCCGTGCCCGGCTCCGCTCCGTCGATCGGGAACGGTGTGTAGACGAGGTTCGCCGGGAGGTCGGAGTCGGGGAAGGCGCCCTGCAGCTGCCCGAGGCTCTCCCCCTCCTCGAGCGCGTAGGCCGCGAGGTAGACGAGGCCGACCACGTTCTCGGCGGCGCCCGCCACCGTGATCACGGCGCCGCCGTAGGAGTGGCCCGCCAGCAGGACCGGCCCGTCGAGCTGCTCCACGAAGGAGCGGAGGTACTCCGCATCGCCCAGCAGGCTGCGGTTCGGCACGGCCGGGACGCGCACGGCGTGGCCGGCGTCGAGCAGGATCCGCGTGACCGGGGCGAAGCTCGCGGCGTCGGCGAACGCTCCGTGGACGAGGACGATGGTGGGTGCGGGCATGGGGTGTCCTTCCGGTCGGGCTGCGGTCCGGCAGCCGGCTGCGCAGCCGATCCGGACCCGGGCCGAACCTAGGACGGCGGACGGCGCGCGTCGTGACCCCGCGACTCCCCTGCCGACCGGGCGGCCGCCTGTCGCCCGCCCGAGGACACGCTCCAGCGCTCGTCCCGCCCGCTCACGGCGGGCCCCGACCGCTGCAGCGTCCGCGTCCTGGTCCCGGCGGGGTCACCCTTCGACGGCTGGACCGCCCGGGATCGCGGCGAGGTCGGCCAGCGGGCTCTCCGGCCGGCTCGCCGGCGACAGCGGCGGAGAGGCTCGCGGCCTCCTGCGGCCCGAGACCCGGGCCGCGGCGCGTCAGCTCGCGAACTCCTCCGGCCAGCCCAGCGCGGCCAGCGACCGGCGCACGCGCTCGATGTCCTCCTCCGAGGGCAGCTCCGAGGTCACTCCGGCGATCGCTGTGCCGACGTCCGCGCGGGAGGCGGGCGCGTCGGCGGCGAGACCGGCGGCCACCTCGGCCACCTCCTCGTCGCTCAGACGGCGGCGGAGGAGCGCCAGCAGCGGCACGAAGTCCTGCTCGGGCAGCCCGGCCGGATAGCCGGCGCGCAGCCAGCGGACGATGCGCGCGACCAGGCCCTCGCGAGTGTCCGGCTCGGCCAGCGACTCCGGGCCCGCCAGCGGCCAGCCCGCGCTCGCGAGCCGCGAGGAGACGCGGGCGACGTCCTCGGGCAGCGCCGGTCCGAGCAGCAGCTGCTCGATCCGCTCGCGCACGACGGCCCGTGAGACGACCGTCTCGGCCCGCTCCGACTCCGACAGGAGCCGCGCGACGACCTGCTCGACCTCGTCCGTCGTGAGGCTGCGGCGCAGCAGGCCCAGCAGCGGCAGGTAGTCCTGCTCCGGCACGCCGGACGGGTAGCCCGCGCGCAGCCAGCCGACCACGCGGGCGACGATCCCCTCCCGCGCCGCGATCGGATCGGTCGAGGCCATGCTCAGCCCTTGGGCACGAAGGTCGGGATCACGTGCTCGAAGCTCACCGACTGGCCGAGGCCCGTCGCGATGATGACGCTCAGGCCGATCACGACGGAGCCGACGACGAGGGCGAAGCAGAGCACGCCGATCCCGCGCAGCACCGGGGCGGGCAGACCGCTCCGGACCGCGGGGGCGTCGGACCCGCCCGAGGCGGGAGCACCGGCGGCGACGGCGAAGGAGCGGACGCCGACGGCGAAGAGCACGGGCAGGCCTGCTCCGAGGAGCACGGCGACGAGGGCCACCTGGCCGGCGGCGGAGAGGAAGAGGGAGAGCACGGTGCGGATCCTTTCGCTCAGACGCCGGCGGTCTCGGGCGCGGGGCGTGCCGCCGCGTCCTGCCACTCGTCGTTGACGTTGTGCGCACCGATGCTGTCGCGGCGCGAGCGGATGTAGATGAGGGAGGCGACGGCGACGAGGATCGCGGCCATCAGGAGGCCGCCGGCCGCGCCTCCGACGAGGTGGCCGATCCACCACATCACGGCGCCGACGAGAGCGGCGGCCGGGAGCGTGATGACCCAGGCGATCACCATGCGCAGCGCCACGCGCCAGCGCACCTGCGCTCCGGGTCGGCCGACTCCGGAGCCGAGGATCGAGCCGGTCGCGACGTGGGTGGTCGAGAGGGCGAAGCCGAGGTGGCTGGAGGCGAGGATGACCGCGGCGGAGGCGCTCTCGGCGGCCATGCCCTGCGGGGTGTCGATCTCGACGAGGCCCTTGCCGACGGTGCGGATGATCCGCCAGCCGCCGATGTAGGTGCCGAGCGAGATGGCCAGCGCGCAGCTGAGCTTGACCCAGAAGGGGACCGACTCGGTGTCGCTCCAGCCGCCGGCCGCGATCAGCGCGAGCGTGATCACTCCCATGGTCTTCTGCGCGTCGTTGGTGCCGTGCGCGAGCGAGACGAGGGAGGCGCTGCCGATCTGGCCGAAGCGGAAGCCGCGGTGGAGGCTCTTCTCGGCGAGGTTGCCGATCACGCGGAAGACGAGCCAGGTGCCGATCGCCGCGACCGCGCCGGCGAGCACGGGCGACATCAGCGCCGGGAGGATCACCTTGCCGACGACGCCGTCGAGCTTCGTGCCGTCGCCGGCCCAGTTGACGCCGTTGAGGCCGAGGCCCGCGAGAGCGGAGCCGATCAGGCCGCCGAAGAGGGCGTGCGACGAGCTCGACGGCAGGCCGAGCAGCCAGGTCAGCAGGTTCCAGACGATGCCGCCGATGAGGCCGGCCAGCACGATCAGCAGCAGAGCGGATCCGCCGTCCTCGAGCAGCGCCGGATCGGGTGCGCCCGAGGAGTCCTGGATCTTCACGACCGCGTTGGTGACGGTCAGCGCCACCTCGATGCTGAGGAACGCACCGACGAGGTTCAGCGACGCCGAGAGGGCGACGGCGGTGCGGGGCTTCAGGGCACCGGTCGCGATGGACGTGGCCATCGCGTTCGCCGTGTCATGGAAGCCGTTGGTGAAGTCGAAGGCGAGAGCTGTGACGACGACGAGCGCGAGCAGGATGAAGGGATCCACGCAGACATGATGCTCCCGCGGCGGGAGGCGTTCCGGCGTGGTCGCGAGGCTTCACCTGCTGTTCACCTCGCGGGGCACGCCCGCCCGATTACCCTGTGCGGATTCTCAGGCGGGCGGCGCATCGGTGGGTGCGATTCACCTGAGCCCGCACCGGCGTGCGGCGCTCAGACGGGTGCGCTCAGGAGGCCGAGCGCGGCATCGGCGGGGTGAGGTCCGGGGTGTGCGCAGGGTCGGAGTCGGGGGCCGGCTCCGGCTGTGCGGCGGACCCGGCCGCGGCACCGGCGTCCTCGGCGGACTCCTGATCCTCGGCGGGCTCCTGCGAGCCGGGCAGCGGCGGGGTGAGGTCGAGGGCGCCGACCGCCGGCTCGGCGGCGTGCTTCGGCGTGGTCGGGCGGTTCTCGGCCGCGGCCGCCTTCTTCGCCGTTTTCTCCTGGGTCCGCTTGAGCTTCTCGGTCTGCTCGGCCAGCTTGCGGGCCTTCTTGCGCAGCTTCTTGCTGGAGTCGCGGACCGCCTCGTGCGCCGCGCGCACCGACTTCTCGGCCTTCTTCAGCGCCCTCTTCGCGCGCTTCTGCGCCGCCTTGTCGCGTGCGTCCTTGTCCTTGCCGGTCCCGGCCATGTCCGCTCCTCCGCTCGTCGACCGCTCCGGCCGACTCCCCCACGCTACCGAGCGGCACCCGCCCCGCGAACCCGCTGGCGAGCGCGCCCGGGCCGCGCTAGGCGCGCGGGCGGCGGCCGTTCTGCGCCCGTGCCGTCCCGCCTCCCCTTCCCCCTGGTCGCCGCCTCTCCTCCTTTCCCCCCGGCTCTCGCTTCAGCCCTGCGGTGCCGTTCGCGGCTGGGAGTCGCGGGCGAGTCGGCCCCGCGACGGGCGCGGGTTCGGCAGGCTGGAGGCATGGTCTTCCAGCACGATCCCGGCGGCTACCAGGGCCGCGCCGGCCTCCGGCGTCCCGTGCGCGGGCCCAGGCGCGACAAGTGGATGTGGTGGCGCCTGGGCTCCGGAGTCGCGGCGACGATCGCCGGCGTGATCGCCCTGCTCGCCTTCACCGCCGACCGCTGAGCACGCCCGTCGGCGACCCGGCGCACCCCCGCCACCCCGGATCGAGAGCCGATCGATGCGCTCAACCGCTTGACTCCGGAGGTTTCTCTCAGGTCGGATCCGGCGGAACGCGGGTAGTTTGGAGGGTCGCATCGGCTCAGCCGTGCGATCAGCCCCACTGCCCCACCCGGCGCTCGCCTCCCCCCTCGAGCGTCGGCAGACCTGGAACCTCCTCTGCATGCACCGTTCGTCACGCGCCTCGACTCCCACCCCCGCAGGAGCCGAGACCGGCAGTCCGTCCGCCCTCCCGACCCGTCGCTCGCTCCGTGAGCAGGAGTCCCGCAGCCGTCGCCCCTCCCGCGGCCCGTCGCGCCCCCGCGTCTCCGCAGTCGCCGCGATGACCCTCGTGGCCGGCATCGCGATCACGTCGACGATGCCCGCGTTCGCCGTGGGCGGCACCGCCGACTCCGAGCTGACCCGCGACACGGCCACCGCCGTCGCCGCGGCCCGCCCGCAGAGCTTCGTGGCGGCCGGAGTCGTGCAGCAGAGCGTCACCCGCGACGCCTTCGCCGCCGAGGCCAAGCCCGAGGTCCTCGTGCCCACCGCGTCCCTCGACGCGATCACCGCCACCTCCGGCGAGTCGACCGCGGCCGCCGCCGGAGCGTCCGGAGCGTGGGTCGTCCCGATCTCCGGTCACATCAGCAGCAGCTACGGCCCCCGCCCCGACGCGCCGGTCGCCGGCGTGAACCTGTTCCACAAGGGCACCGATCTCGCCGGCGCCTGCGGCACGCCCGTCCTCGCGGCCTCCAGCGGCACCGTCGAGGAGGCGTCGTACCAGGGCAGCTACGGCAACTGGATCCTGCTCGACAACGGCGGCGGCATCGAGACCGGCTACGCCCACAACAGCGAGCTGATGGCGTCGGTCGGCGAGACCGTCACCGTCGGCCAGGTCATCGCGCTGCGCGGCTCGACCGGCGCCTCCACCGGCTGCCACCTGCACTTCGAGACGCGGGTCGACGGCGAGGCGGTCGACGCCGTGCCGTTCATGGCCGAGCTCGGCGTCCCGATCGGCTGACGTCCTCGACGACTCGAGAACGCAGACGTCGCGGTGGCCGCTCTCGACCACCGCGACTTCTGTGTTCTCGTGAGCGCGCAGGCCGGCGTCAGGGCCCGGGGACCGTCCGCGCCCCGGTCGAGACGGCGGCCGACCAGTGCGCGTCGTCCGGCACCGTCGTCACCCTGATCTCGGCGTCCTGCTCGACGGCGATCTGCATGGTGCCCGTGTTGCCGCCTCCCGTGCCGGTGCGGGTCGTGCTCGGGCTGTAGACGCACGACGATCCGCTCGTCATCAGGCCGACGACCTCGATCGTCACCTCGGCGTCCGCGGTGTCGCAGGCGACCGAGACGGTGATGTGCAGCGGATCGCCGCTGAGGTTCACGGTCTGCGGATCGACGGGGCCGACCTGGTCGGTCCACCGCACGGCGGCGGTCGCTCCCTCGGGCAGCGTCACGGGCCCGAGCGGAGCGTCGGTGGGCGTCGCGGTCGGAGCGGCGGTCGTCGGAGCAGCGGTGCCGGGAACGGCGGGTGTCGCCTCTTCCGCCTGGTCGGCGCCGCTCGTGCAGCCGCTCAGAGCGAGCGCCGTGAGCAGTGCCGAGGCGCCCAGCGCGGTCGCGCGCCGTCCGGCCCGGAGCCCCGTCGCCCGGCGCGGAGCGGTCGTTCTCGTGGTGTCCATGGTGGTTCCCCCTGTCCACTGGCGTCCCTCCGGTCTACCCGAGCCCGCGCGGCCGCGGATCGCACTCTGCGGCGGTTGCCAGGGTCGGGAGCCGTGCTGCGGATCGATGGGGAGCTCCTCCGTACCGGCGCGGCGGCCCGTCGATCCGCTCGGGTGCCGCGGATGATCGGCACCGGGCGGATCCGACGCCCGCCGCTCCCGGCGCACCCCGCCGAGCCGCCCCTCTGCACCCGGAAGGCACCGCCATGATCGCCTCGAACACCTACCCCTTCTCCGGACGCACCGTCCTGGTCACCGGAGCCGGCTCCGGCATCGGCCGCTCCATCGCACGCGCCTTCCTCGAGCAGGGCGCGAGCGTCGCGGTCGCCGGGCGCACCCCCGCCACGCTCGAGGAGACCGTCGCCGGCTTCCCGGCCGAGCGCGTCCTGGTCGTCCCCACCGACGTCTCGGTCCGAGCCGAGGTCGACGCGCTCGTCGAGGGCACCGTCGCGAGGTTCGGCGGGATCGACGTCCTCGTGAACAACGCGGCCGGCCACCTCGGCGGCCCGATCGATGAGGTGGAGGACGACGCCTGGCGCTCGCTCTTCGCCACGAACGTCGACGCCCTCTTCTACGCGGTGAAGGCAGCGCTCCCCCACCTCAAGGCGAGCCGCGGCAACATCGTCGTCGTCTCCTCCGTGTCGGGCATCCGCGGCGACTGGGGCCAGGCCGCCTATAACGCGACCAAGGGCGCGATCACGACCTTCGTGCAGTCGCTGGCCCTCGACTTCGGCGCGCACGGTGTGCGGGTCAACGCCGTCGCGCCCGCCTTCACGCAGACGCCGCTGACCGAGTCGATGGCCTCGACCCCCGAGGAGCTCGCGCCCTTCATCGACCGCATCGCCCTCGGGCGCCCCGGGCAGCCGGACGACATCGCCCCGCCGGTGCTGTTCCTCGCCAGCGCGGACGCGGCGTACATCACCGGCGCGATCCTGGCCGTTGACGGCGGGACGAGCGCCTCGACGGGGCAGCCGCACCTGTAGGCGGGCGAGCGGCGGATCGGCCGCGGCCAGGCGACTCGCCTGCTCGGCCGGGGCGGCTCGGCGATTCGCCTGCTCGGCCGGTGCGGCTCGGTCGCCCGGAAGCGGCGGCCAGGCGGATCGGGGTCGGGGGCGGCTCTGCCCAGAACCCGAGTGCTCGCGTCGGATCCTGCGGCCCCGCTCGTGAGGGTCCACCGGGCTCGACCGCGGGCGCCCGCAGCCCGGATCACTCCATCCCTGACCGCGCACTCAGACTCAACCGACACCTGTGGAGTATCGTGGAGTCACTTGCATGCAGACGCATGGATACGGACTCGCCGACCACACGGCCTCCGAGCCCATCCCTCTTCGAGCAGGAGTCGTCATGACCACCACCAGCACCCGATTCACCGACCGCGTCGTCCTCATCACCGGAGGTGGATCCGGCCTGGGCCGCGCTGCCGCCGTCCGCCTCGCCCAGGAGGGCGCGAAGCTCGCCCTCGTCGACATCTCGGAGCAGGGCCTCGCCGCCACGGTCGACGTCCTGCCCGAGGGCACCGAGTCGATCACCGTCCTCGCCGACGTGTCGAAGGAGGCGGACGTCGACGCCTACGTCGCGCGCACCCTCGAGGCGTTCGGCCGCATCGACGGCTTCTTCAACAACGCCGGCATCGAGGGCCGCCAGAACCTCACCGAGGACTTCACGGCCGACGAGTTCGACAAGGTCGTCGCGATCAACCTCCGGGGCGTGTTCCTCGGCCTCGAGAAGGTGCTGAAGGTGATGCGCGAGCAGGGCTCGGGCATGGTCGTCAACACCGCGAGCGTCGGCGGCATCACCGCGATCGGCAATCAGTCCGGCTACGCCGCCGCCAAGCACGGCGTCGTCGGCCTCACCCGCAACTCCGCGATCGAGTACGGCGAGTTCGGCATCCGCATCAACGCGATCGCGCCCGGGGCCATCTGGACCCCGATGGTCGAGAACTCGATGAAGCAGCTCGACCCGCAGAACCCGCGCAAGGCGGCCGAGGAGTTCATCCAGGTCAACCCGACCAAGCGCTACGGCGAGGCCGACGAGATCGCCTCGGTCGTCGCCTTCCTCCTCTCGGACGACGCCTCGTACGTGAACGCGACCGTCCTCCCGATCGACGGCGGTCAGTCCATCAAGTACTGAGGTCCCGCGGAGGGAGCGGAGGGAGCGCCTGCTGCGGCGGCGAGCCCTCCGCCCTCCCGCTGACGCCGTGTCGTTCGTGGGACGGACTCGGCCGCTCCTCCACAGGTGCTACCTCCGACGCGCGTCCCCACCGGGCCTCCGTCGCGCAGCACCCGGCACCGCGGCGGGAGCAGAATGGGGTCGGTCCCGCCAGCGGCCGGACCTCGACCGCTACGGAGACATGCATGAACCCCACCGGGAGCTTCCGCGCCGCCCGCGACACCCTCTTGCAGCACCGCACCGATGCGGTCGCCGCGAACGAGGCCTTCCAGTGGCCGGACGTCGGGCCCCGCTTCAACTGGGCGGTGGACTGGTTCGACGCGATCGCCATCGGCAACGAGCGCCCCGCCCTCTGGATCGTGGAGGAGGACGGCTCCGAGGAGAAGTACTCCTTCGACCGGATGCGCTGGCGCTCCGACGAGGTCGCCGCCTGGCTCCACTCGGTCGGCGTCGAGCAGGGCGATCACGTGATGCTCATGCTCGGCAACCGCCTCGAGCTGTGGGAGTCGATGCTCGCGATCATGAAGCTCGGCGCGGTCATCCTCCCCACGACGACCCTGCTCTCACCCGCCGACCTGGCCGACCGCCTCGAGCGCGGCGAGGTCGCGCACGTCATCGCGGACGCCTCCGAGACAGCCAAGTTCGACGAGATGGAGGGCGGCTTCGGCCGCATCGCGGTCGGCGGCGCCGTCGAGGGCTGGCTCGACTACGCCGACTCGCTCGAGCCCTTCGGCATCAGCCCGACCGTGGTCGTCCAGAGCTCCGATCCGTGCCTGATCTACTTCACCTCCGGCACCACCTCGAAGCCCAAGATGGTCGTGCACACGCACGAGTCGTACCCCGTGGGGCACCTCAGCACGATGTACTGGCTCGGCGTCCAGCCGGGCGATGTGCACATGGCGATCAGCTCGCCGGGCTGGGGCAAGCACGCGTGGAGCTGCTTCTTCGCGCCGTGGAACGCCGAGGCGACGGTGTTCGTCTACAACTACAGCCGCTTCTCCCCCACCGCACTGCACGAGCAGCTCGACCGGGCCGAGGTCACCACGTTCTGCGCGCCGCCGACCGTGTGGCGGATGCTGATCCAGTCGGCGCTCGGAGTGAAGCCGCGCGCGCTGGCCGAGATCCTCTCGGCGGGCGAGCCGCTCAACCCCGAGGTCATCGCGACCGTCGAGCGGGAGTGGGGCCTCACGATCCGCGACGGCTACGGCCAGACCGAGACCACCGCGATCATCGCGAACCCGCCCGGCGCCCCCGTGGTCCCCGGAGCGATGGGGCGCGCGCTGCCCGGCGTCGCCATCGCCCTCGTCGACCCCCTGACCGGCGAGCCCGCCTCCACCGGCGAGATCTGCCTCGACCTGTCCGTCGAACCCGTCAACCTGATGTCCGGCTACCTCGGCGACGAGGACCGCACCGAGCGCGCCCGCGCCGACGGCTACTTCCACACCGGCGACGTGGCGGTCCGCGCGGTCGACGGCACGATCACCTTCGTGGGCCGCACCGACGACATCTTCAAGTCCTCCGACTTCAAGATCTCGCCGTTCGAGGTCGAGAGCGTGCTGCTGCAGCACCCCGCCGTCGCCGAGTCCGCGGTGGTGCCGGCTCCGGACGAGGTGCGCCACAGCGTGGTGAAGGCGTACGTCACCCTCGCCGAGGGCTGGGAGCCGACCGCCGAGACGGCGAGCGCGATCTTCGCCCACACCCGCGAGCTGCTCTCCTCCTTCGAGCGGGTGCGGCGCCTCGAGTTCCACCCCCTGCCCAAGACGATCTCGGGCAAGATCCGCCGCGTCGAGCTGCGCGAGCGCGAGGAGGAGGCGTTCCGCCGCGGCGAGGAGATCCCCACGGAGTGGCGCGCCGACCGCCTCTAGGCGCGGGGGCCCTCGTCCGCCGGGACACCGCCGGGACCGCCGCGGCACCGCTGAGACGGCGGCGTCCCGGCGGGGCGGTGGTGTCTCGAGGGGATGCGGTGGGCCGGGACGTCGGCCGCCGGTGACCAGCGGGAGCGGGTGCCGTCAGCACGGAACCAGCGCGGCGTCGGCGGCGTCCGGATCACAGGACGGCGATCAGCTCGGCGTCAGCGCGGGAGTACAGCGATCAGCTCGCCGTGGTCGCGGACGCCGGGGGCGCTGCGGCGGAGCGAGTGGGTCACCTCGAGGCAGGCCTGCTCGGCGAGGGCGCGCATTTCGGCGAGCGGATGGAACCACGCCGGTGCGACGGCGTGCGCGAACGCCTCCGTGCGCGGCCCTTGGAAGAAGCCGATCAGCAGGCTTCCGCCCGGTCGGAGGTGCGCGGCGAGCGCCGCGACCGCGCCGGGCAGCTCCGCCGGCGGCAGGTGGATGAGCGAGTACCACGAGAGAACACCCCCGAGGCCGTCGACGTCGAGCTCGAGCGCCGAGCCGAGCCGGAACGGGACGTCCGGGAACCGCGCCCGCGCCAGAGCGACGAACTCCGGCACCGGGTCGACGCCGATAGCGGCGGCTCCGCGGCGCTGGAGGAACTCCGTCCAGTGCCCGGGCCCGCAGCCCACATCGGCGACCGTGCCCTCCAGCCCGTCGGCCCACGACCCGATCAGCTCGCGATCGGCCGCGGGCCCCGCGTCGACCGATCCGAGCAGCGCCGCGTACTCCTCCGCCCGCGCGCCGTACGCGTCCCGGACCTCGTCCATCCGGTGAGCGTAGGCCGTCTCGAAACGGCGCGCAGCGGGCACGCGGAGGCGCGTGGCACGTTCCGCGGTGCCGTTGGCACAGCTCGGCGGCACGGTCCACTGGCGCGTTCTGACGTTCTGGCGCGCCTGCCTCATGAGCGTTCGCGCCCGGCCTCCCGAGGCGCTCCGCGAGGACGGATCATCGAGGTGCCGCGCCCCGTCCCCGCCCCGAAGGAGACCCGATGACCCCTGCCGACGCCGCCCCCGCCCTGCCCACCGCCGCCCTCGTCTTCCCCCTGCTCGTCGGCGTCGCGCTGCTCGCCTCGGGCGCGACCGCCCTGCTCCGCGCCGCCGGTCCTCATGGCGTCCGGAGGCGCCTCGAGGAGTCCCGCGCCCGCGCCGCGGCCCTCGGCGGAGGCCCGGGCGCGCGTGGATGCAGCGCTCCCGGCGTCCTTCCAGCCTGCCTGCGGGTCGTCGTCGGCACCCTCCTCCTCCTGGCCGCCGGCCCGGCCTACACCGCGGCCGCCCTCGTCGCCGCAGCCCTCTGCGCACTCGCCCTCGCGCACGCCGTCCGCCGCTTCGCCCAGGACTCGGAGGGCGACCCGCCCGCCCCGGCCGCGGTCGCCGCCACGGCCGCGCTGCTCGCCTTCGCCACCGTCGCCGCGGCCCAGGGGATCCTCGGATTCACGGGCGTCCCGGCGCACCTCCGGGAGTTCGACCAGCAGGACCTGAGCTGGGCGGCCGCCCTCGTCGGAGTGGTCGCCGCGTGCGGCCTCCTGCAGCTGGCGGGACGCGGAGCGGAACCGGTGGCCGCACCGGCGGCGGGCGTCAGGCGGCGCGGCTGATGCTCGGAGCTCCGACGCTCGATGCGCCCCCGCACCTCGTCCTCGACGGCAGCGCGGTGCGGCTCGCGCCCGCCCGCGGCTCCGTCGCCGTGATCACCTTCTGGATGCAGTTCCACAACTCCGGCACCGCCGCCCTGCACGACCTCGCCCTGTTCTGCGGCTCCTTCACCGACGGCTCGGGCGTCGAGCTCGACTACGACGAGGCCCCGGTCACCGTCGTCGGCCGGCCCGAGCGGGTCGCCCCGGGAGCGGGGTTCGTGGCCGTCGCGCACTACACGATCGCGCCGCTGCGGGCGCCCCGGACGCTCCGCCACTCCATCGTGCTGAGGGGCCGCACGAGCGACGACCGGCCGTTCACCGACGTCGCCGCGCTCGAGGTCCACGTCGATCCGAGGCGCACCCCGGAGGTCCGGTTCCGTCCCCCGATGGCGGGATCCGACACCTTGCGGTGGAGGTGAGCGACGATGCGATCGCATGAAGACTTCTCACCACCGGGCCGGATCGGCCAGGGTAGAGGGATCGCGTCGTACGGAGGACGCGCCAGAGGAAAGGACTCCGCCGTGAGGGGAATCGCAGAAGGCAGCCGACCGATCGTCGATCGCGGAGTGTCCCGCCGGGACACCGCGGCGGCCGCGTGGCTGGCGCAGAGCGGCGTCGACGTCCGCGCGAACGGCGCGTTCCGCATCGTGGCCGACACCCTCTGCAGCGACGGCGTCGACGTGCTCCGGATCTGGCACTCGCCGGCCCGCCTGCACCGCACCTCCGCCGCCGGCCCGGGCGTCCGCCTGATCATCCCGCTCGAGGGCGCGCTCGTGATCCAGCCGGACGATCCGGCGGCGCTCGAGGTCCGCGTCGCGCCGGGTGCCATCGCCTTCCTCCACTGCGACTCCCCGTTCACGATCGTGACCGACACCCCGAGCGCCCGCACCGAGATCGCCCTCGACCGCCCGCTGCTGGGCCTGGTCGACTCGGCCGACCGTGGCGCCGTCGTCACCGAGGCCGACGCGGCCAGCCGCGGAATCCTGCTCTCGACCGTCAACGCGACCTTCGGCTCCACCCTCGACGCCGACTCCCCCGCCTTCCCCCTGGTGCGGGCCGCCGTCGAGCAGCTGGCGGGCGCTGTGCTGGCGACCTCGCTGCCGCGCGAGAGCAGCGAGGACGTCTACACGCGCGCCCTCGCCCTGATCGCCGCGATGTCCACCGACCCCCGCCTCTCGGTCCAGGAGATCTGCGAGCGCCTCGGCGTCCCGAAGCGGACGCTGCAGCGCACCTTCGCGCGGAACGGCACCACCGTGTTCGACGAGATCCGCCGCGCACGCCTCACGACCGCGCGCGCCCTCCTCGGCGGGAGCGACTCCCCGCCCTCGCCCGAGCACGTGCTGAGCAGTTACGTCCGCTCGCAGCGCCTGCGCCGCGACCTGCTCCACCTCGAGACGGTGCCCGCCTCGAAGCTGGGCTGACCCCGGGGCCGCAGCGCTCGCAGGGTCGGTGGGCACGGTCGGCGACGGAGGTCACCTCGTTTGCGCGCCTCCGGTCCGGACGCTCCGGCTCGGAGGCACCGTCTCCGCAGCCGCGCTCAGCCCGGGTACGGCACCGCCGCCGCCGGCCACCCCGACGCCGCGAGCTCCGCGCGCAGACGGTGGTGGTGCTGCACGGCGCCGAGGGAGTCGGTGCGGAAGGCGATGGCGAGGGCCGCGTCGGCCCAGTAGGCGTCCCAGCCGGAGTAGCGCTCGAAGACGCGGTCGCCGACCGCGGCCAGCAGCTCCCAGGCCCGCGCCGCCGGGAGGTAGCCGGCGACGTAGGCGTAGCGGATCGCGCCGATCGTGCGCTCGGCGTCGCCCGCGAGCAGGAGCAGCGGCGGACGCCCGTCGACCGCCTGGGCGAGCTCGAGGAGGTGGAACTCGCTGCCGCCGGTGAGCGCGGCGACCCGGGAGCGCATCCGCTCGGCGTCGGCGGAGGCCGAGACCTCGGCGAAGCGGGTCGAGAGCGGCCCGCGGGTGAGCACGTCGGCGACCAGCAGCTCGACGTCGTCGGCCGAGGCGATGCGGAAGTCGCGGTCGAGCGCGACCCGGTGCTCGACGAGCGGATGCAGCGGCAGCTGCTGCCAGGGCGCCCCCTTCGCTCCGTCGGCGTAGCGGCGCCGCAGCTCCTCCGGGAGCTCGGCCCACGAGGGCTGGAACGCGAGGGAGGAGTTCCAGCCGGCGAACGAGAAGTCGCTGACCGCGTCGAGCGCGAGCAGCTGCTGCTGGCGGAGGGACGGGGTCGGCGAGTCGGCCGCGCCGAGGTAGGCGAGCTGCTCGCGGCGCGGCGCGCGCGCATCCCACTGCTGGAAGCCGACCGTGGCGGCGAGCAGCCCGAAGGCCAGAGCGAACGCGAACGCCGTGAACGCGACGACGCTCTCGCCGCCGCCGAGCGCGAGCCCCCATGCGAAGCCGACCAGGCCCACCGGAGCCGCGAAGGCCGTCACCAGGAGGACGCGGCGTCCGGCGCCCTGCCCGCGCCGGTGCGCATCGGCCGCCCGCGCGTAGCGCAGCCGGGGTCGGACGGGGAACTCGACGTCTCCGGGATGGTTCTGCAGCGGCACGGTCGCAGCCTAGGGGCGCGGGTCCCGTCGATGTGTGCTTGCCTGGTCGCATGACTCTCGCCGAAGCACTCCTCGAGCGGGCCGACCTGCAGAAGCGGATCGAGGCCCTCCAGTCGCGGATCGTCGCGAACGCCTCCTACCAGGAGGGAGAGGAGCCGACCGAGGACCCGGCCGAGCTGCTCGCCGACTGCACGCGCGCACTGGGCGAGCTCGAGCGGCTGGTCACGGCGATCAACCTCACCAACGCGACGGCCACCACTCCCACCGGCGAGGTGCTGACCGCGGCGCTCGCCCGGCGCGAGGCCCTGCGCGCCCGGCACAGCCTCCTGACCCGCGCGGCCGACGCGGCCGCCGGCGAGCGCGGCTACCGCCAGCTCCGGAGCGAGCTGCGCCGCCTGCCCGCGCTGCCGGTGCGGGAGCTGCGCGAGCAGGCGGACGCCGTGGCGCGCGAGCTGCGCGGGCTCGACGCCGACGTGCAGAGGACGAACTGGGGGGTCGAGCTGCAGAGCTGACACGAGACGCGGTGAG
>NZ_PSTM01000032.1:0-24689 GCF_002930875.1 Rathayibacter sp. AY1A5
AGGCGTGGAACAGCGCGCGCTGCGCGCTGGGGGTGATGGTGGCCGCGTTCTGCGAGGCGTGGGCCTCGTCGGCCTGCGGGAGGCGCGCCTCCGCGGCGGGCGGGTCTGTGGCGGGCCGGTCCGCGGGGGAGGAGCCGGTCGTCGGCTGCGCGGGGTCGACGGGGTCCGCGGAGGAGGGGCTCGAGGAGCGGCGGTCGGAGGCGCCGGATCCCGCACCGGGAGCGGAGGGGTCCGCAGTCGGCGCCGCATCCTCCGCGGGCGAGGCGGCGGTCGGCGTCGACACCGCTTCCGGGGCGGTCATCGCCTCGGGCGCGAGTGCGGCGGAGGCGAACACCACGGAGAGCACGAGGGTCGTCGTCGGGACGAACGCGGCGAGAGCGCGGGTGGTGCGGGTCACGGACGGTCCAGTTCTGCGGGCTCTGCGATGCGCCCGCCTGTGATTACTACCAGGAGCGCGAAGTGCTCTGCACCCCCGCTTCCGGGTGGAGTGCCGCGGAGCGCGCCAGCGGGCTCGGCCATGCTCGTGCGCCCACCTCTTCGACGAGGCGGCGCTGAGCCGGATCGATCAGGCGACCGATCTCCTTCTCGGGGAGCGCCTGCGGGGGTGCGGCCTTTCCTTCCCGCCCGCGGAGATCGACGTGACGGTGCTCCCGCCCAGGCCCGGCACGTCCTTCGGCATCTGGAGCCCTGAGCCGCGCACATCGAGCCCGCACTCGCCCTGCGCGTCGGATGATGCGCCGCACACGCAGAGGAGGGAGCGCCCGCGGGCACTCCCTCCTCCGTCACGACCGGACGACCGGCCGCCGTGCGCTCAGCAGACGCGGGCCGGGTAGGCCACCGTCTGCGCGAGGGTCTCGGAGCCCGCCGTCGCGGTCACCGTCACCTGGCTGCCCGGCATGCTCGCCAGGCGGGTGGTGAACGCGGCCGATCCGCTCGCGCCCGCGGCCACCCCGGTGACCGTCTTCGAGCCGTAGGCCGAGGCCATCGCGACGTCGATCGGAGCGGTGCCGCCGTTCTTGGCGAGGACAGTCAGCACCGCCTTCCCGGCGACGCAGCGCGCCGTCACGGTCACCGGCACCGTCAGCGCCGGGGCGGCCGCCTCGGGGACGACGATCTCGCCGATCTTGAGGAACGAGCCCGGCGTGGAGAAGGTCAGCTTCAGGCCGGTGGCCGAGACCGCCGCGAACGGGATCGTGGTCAGCGTGCCGTTCGCCGCCGGAGCGACGTTCTGCGCGGTGGTCGGCTTCCAGGTGCCGTCCTCGGCGCGGTAGGCCACGCTCACCGACGCCAGGGTGCCCTCGGTGTTGGTGAAGGTGAGCCCGGCGACGCGGTGCGCCTCGGTGTTCGTCAGGGTGAACTCGGCGCTGCCGGCGAAGGTGCCGTCGGTCCAGGTCGACCAGGGGGTGCTCACGTTGCCGTCGCAGGCGTTCTTCGCGGGGAGGGTCGCGTACTTCGTCTGGCTGAACGACGCCGAGACCGCGGCTCCGGGGACGCGGCAGACGTTCGTCGGCGGCGCGGTGCCCCAGATCTGCACCTCCGAGACCGACTGCCACGTGTTCGCCGCGCTGGTGAGGTGCAGGCGGAGGCCCGTGGTGTCGGGCAGGGAGGACAGGTCGAGGATCGCCGTCGGGGCGGATCCGGTCGCGGCCTGGCTGAGGGTGGTGGCGACCGAGGAGGTCGTCCATGCGCCGTTCACCTGGTACTCGACCTCGATCCTCGAGGGCCAGGTCGCGGTCGCACCGTCCTTGTAGGTGCTGACCGTCACCGAGTCGAGGTTCTGCGCCGCGCCCCAGGAGAAGGAGAGGCGGCTGTCGCGCGGGTAGCCGGCCGAGGACCAGTCGTCCCAGCCCTTGCCCTTCACATCGCCGTCGATGAGCTTGCCGGCGAGGTCCGTGCGGCTCGAGACCGCGACCGACGCTCCGGGAGCGAGGTTCGCGATGCCCGGCTCCGCCACCTCGATCGTGCGGGTGAAGCGGCGACCGGAGGAGAATCCGGCGTCGGCGGCGAGCGTGCCCGTCACCTGCACCGTGCCGAGCTCGGCGGGGCCGGGGGCGGCCCAGGTCACGGCGACGTCGCGGGTCGAGCCGTTGCTCGAGACCGAGACCGTCGAGGGGAGCGCGGCGGCGATGTCGGCGCCGCGGCGGACCTGCTTCGGCAGACGGGCGTCCACGACCGACCAGACGCCCTCGCCGACCCCCTTGTCGTCCCAGTAGGAGAGGTTCCAGCCGGATCCCCAGCGCGCCGGGTCCTCCTGAGCCGGATTCCGCATCTCGAGGCGGCCGTTCTCACCGACCGTCATCGGGAGCCAGACGTAGGTCGAGTCCGACTTGCCCTCGTTCCAGCGGTCTCCCATGTAGACGTACTTGCCGGGAGCGAGGGTGAGGACGTTCGTCGACTGCGAGCCGAAGGTCGTCTTGCGGGAGTCGCCGATCGAGAGCAGGCCGTCGCCGCCCTCCGGGATCGCGTTGTACGCGACGTTCTCGTCGGCGTCGCCCTTCTCGACTCCGCGGGTCCACGCGCCGAGGATCGAGTCGGCGGTGTAGTAGGTCTGCGGGTTCGGCGCCCAGCCGGTCGCCCCGGAGGCGATCGTGTAGTACTTGCCGCCGTTGGCGAAGATCGCGGGCGCCTCGAGGTGTCCGCACTCCTTCACGATCTGGAAGTCGGTGCCGCGCACCGGTGCTCCGACCGCACCGTCGGCGAAGACGTAGGGGTACGTCCCGTCGGCCGAGTACTGGTTCGCGTCGAGGGTGTCGGTCGTGGTGGTCCGCTCGACGTTGGTGTAGTCGGCGTCCAGCTTCGCCACGTAGAGCGAGTAGTTCTCCTCGGAGGAGTAGGAGATGTACGCGGTGCCGTCCTCGTCCTGGAAGACGGTCATGTCCCGCGCCTGCCCGGGCACGGCGGAGGTGGTGCAGGCCTTGTAGTCCGTGCGGTTGTAGAGGCGGTAGACGCCCTGGAGCGTGAAGGGCCCGGTCGGGCTGTCCGAGACGGCTACTCCCGCCATCGAGCGCGCGTAGGTGCTGCCGCCCGGGGTGATGCGGCCGTCGGAGTGCCACCACATGACCCACTTGCCGGTCTTCTCGTTGAAGAGGACCTTGGGGCGCTCGAAGATGGCGGTGTTCGGCGAGGCCTGCGTCGTGTCGAGGTGGTAGTCGAGCTCCGCGATGCGGTCGGCGCGAGGGGCTCCGGAGTCGTCGACGGTGTCGTAGAGCGCGTCGAAGTAGGGGGCCTCGAGGTCGGCCGGAGCCGAGACGCTGCGGAGCGCGGTGCCCTTGTTCTCCCAGTTGTGGCCGTCGGTGGAGCGGTAGACCGCGACTCCGGGGCTGTTCCAGTAGCCCTTCGTGCGGTCCTCGCCGTACCAGTACTGGACCTGCTGACCGCCCTCCTCGACGGTGACGATCTGGCCGCCGTGCGCCTGGATGTGGCGGCCGTCGGTGTCGTACCAGTAGGGCTGGAAGTAGCCGGCCGCGGTGCTGCCCGGGTCCTGGACCGCCGGGTAGTCGGTGTAGGTCACGGGCGTCGAGGTGCGCGGCACTCCGTCGTCGGGATCCGTGGCCACGGCGGCCGAGGCCGACTGCGCTCCTGCTCCCAGGAGTGCTGCGACGAGCAGCGCGGCCACCGCCGCGGCGGCCGTTCGTGGTCGAGACGTCATGCTGTGCTCCTTTGCACCGGGGACTTCGCGCATGTTCACGCAAACATCAGGCTTCCACGAGGCTCTGATGACGTCAACATCCTGATCGACCGACGGCCGGGCGTCGGACGGCCGCCCGGGCTCCGTCTTGGCCGCTCAGCGCTCCGGCGCTAACGCCCCGCCCGGGCCGAAGGCGAGCTCCGCGAACCGGCGGCCGATGAGCTCGTGCGCTTCCGGATCCGGGTGCAGGCCGTCCGGGAGCGGGAGCCGCTGGGCGTCGTCCGGCCCGTAGAGCGCGAGCCCGTCGAGCAGTCGCAGGTCCGGGTCGTCGGAGCGCGCGGCGACGACCTCGGCCAGCGCCTCGCGGACGATCCGCAGGGTCAGCCGTCCGTTCGCGGTGTCGCCCGGGTCGCCGGTCGCGACGAAGCGCGGCGCCCCGGTCGTGAAGGACGCGGGATCGACATCGCCCGGCCCCGGCGTGTCCTCGTGGATCCCGCAGAAGAGCGGAGTGACGAGGAGCAGCGGCGTCGCGGGATGGCCCTCGCGGATCGTGTCGAGGAAGCCGTGCACCGCCGGCACGAAGGTGCGGCGGCGCATGCCGTCGAGGTTCACGAGGTTGATGCCGAGCGCGACACTGATCAGGTCGGCAGGAGTGTCCCGCATCACGCGAGCGGTGAAGGGGTCGACGAGTGCGCTCCCGCCGAAGCCGAGGTTCACCAGGCGGGCGCCGCTCGCCCGGGCGGCCACGGCCGGCCAGATGCCCGAGGGGCGCGCCGCGTTCGAGCCCTGGCTGATCGAACTGCCGTGGTGCAGCCAGACGGGGCCGGAGAGCGGCGCGGGTTCGAGCGGTGCGTCGGACCGCAGGGCCACGAGGTCCACCGCCTCGTTGTGCGGGAGGAGCAGCTCCACGCGAGACGGCCCGGCCGGGAGGTCGAGCCCGACCGTGTCGAGAGGTCCGGGGAGGAGGGCCCGGTCACCGGTCGCGAGGTCGAATTCGATCGCGTCGCCTCCGGTGAGCGCGTGGGAGGCGGTCATCTCGCCGTCGACGACCGCGTCGACTGCGCCGCGCGGCCGGGGCAGCCCCCGATAGGCGACCCGTGTCGCGTGCACGTCGAGCTCGATCCGTCGCGCCTCGGTGACGAAGGAGATCCGGACACCCGAGGGCTGCGCCTCCATCAGCAGGAGCTGCGCATCCGCATCGCGCTCGCGGACCGCGCGGGGGAGGCGGTGCGGCCGGACTCCGCGGGGCACCTCCTCCAGCTCGATCGCGCCGTGGACGAGCCGTTCGGTGAGGGGTGTGCTGATCATGCGGGGATGTCCTTCCGGCGGGTCCAGTGGCTGAAAAGAAAGTGCAGGCAGGCGAGGAGCTCGCTCCACGACTGCGCGGGGGTCGGGCTGCTGTGCGCGAAGCTCCCGAGCCGTTCGAGGGTGAGGAAGCCGTTCAGAGCGGCGCCCGTCACTCGGACGGCGTGCACCCGGTCCTCGGCGGGGATCGCGTAGCCGAGGAGGACCGCATCTGTGAGCTGCACGACGCGGCGGGCGGCCGGGGCGGCGACCGCGTCCGGCCCCGCAGTGCGCTGCAGCGACTCCCACAGGCCCGGCCGCTCGCGCGCGAAGGAGCGGTGGGCGTCGGCGAAGCCGTCCAGCGCCTCCCGGGCGGAGCGTCCGGCGATCGCGACGGCGATGCGGTCGGACAGCTCGTCGAGGGCCAGGACCGTGACGCCGTCGCGGAGTGCGGCGAGATCGCGGACGTGCGTGTAGAGGCTCGGCGTCTGCACCTCGAGCGAGCGGGCGACGGCGGCCAGGGTCACGGCGGCGAGACCATCGGCGTCGGCGATCGCGGCGGCGCGATCGATGACGGCGGAGCGGGTGAGGGAGCGACGGGGCACGCGTTGATCCTAATACCCCTAGGTTTTCACATATGGACATTCGGAAGCTCCGACGCCCGAACCGCGATCGCCCCCGAGCCGGAGGGCTCGAGGCCATCGAACGTGCGGTGCGGCCTAGCCGCCGACCGCCTGGCGAGCGCTGTCGAGCCCGCTCAGTTCTTCCGGATATCGATCTCAGGGCTGCGAGGATCTCGCGCGCTCGAGGATGGCCGCGATCACGGCGGACTTCGCCTCGGCGTAGTCGTTCCCGTCCTCCCAGCGCCGGAGGAGGAGAGACGCCTTCGTGCTGCCGTAGAGCTCGCGGTCGGCCGGGTCGGTGCGCAGCCGGTCGCGCAGGAGGAGGTACGCGTCGATCGCGGGATGACCCTTCTCGTAGATGTGGACGTGGGCGTCCCGTCCGGGCGTGCGGACGAGCCGGTGCCCGGGCTCGCGGGTGCGCAGGACGTAGCCGGCCTCGAGCAGCGGCGCGACGTGGTCCTCCTCCGCCGTGACGTCGGGCACGACGACCAGCACGTCGACGATCGGCTTCGCGGGCAGGCCCGGGACGGAGGTCGAGCCGATGTGCTCGACCCGCACGCCCGGGACGGCCTCGAGGATGCGCCGCCGGTGCTCCTCGAACAGGGCGGACCACTCGGGGTCGTGCTCGTGCAGGGCGAGCTCGAGCGGCTCCGGTCCACCGACGAGCTCGACGGAGACGACGTCGGGGCGGCGGGGGGAGCGGTGCGGAGTCACCGGGTCATCCTGCCAGGGGTGCCGCAGGGCGGGTGCGGTTCACTGGAGCGGTGAGCACCCTCCTCGTCACCGCGCACCCCGACCGCGACTCCCTCACCGCCGCCCTCGCCCGGCGGCTGCGGGACGAGCTCGGCCCCGACGGAGTGGAGACGGCCGACCTCGACGCCGAGGGCTTCGACCCGCGGTTCGGCGCGGCCGACCGGGACCGCTACCGCGGTGTCGGCCCGGTTCCCGACGACGTCCTCCGCGAGCAGCGCCGGCTCGACGGTGTCGACCATCTCGTGCTCGTCTTCCCCGTCTACTGGTGGTCGATGCCCGCGCTGCTGAAGGGCTGGTTCGACCGCGTCTTCCTCGCCGGCTGGGCCTTCGACATCGACCCCGTCCACGGCACGCAGCGCAGGCTCGGCGCCCTGACCGTCCACCTCGTCCTCGTCGCGGGGGACTCCGCCGGGACCTACGAGCGGCACGGCTACGAGCAGGCGCTGCTGACGCAGATCCAGCACGGGATCATCGACTACTGCGGGGCCCGGCGCGGCGGGGCCGTCTTCGTCCACGAGTCCGAGCGCGAGGACGACGCGAGCCGCAGGGCGGCGGTCGAGGACGCGGTCGAGCGGACCGTGGACGCGATCAGGGCTGATCCGCCTGCAGCGCTCCGGTGACGAGGGCCTGCACGAGGGTGTCGGCGTCGTAGTCCGGATCGTGGGCGGCGCCGATGCAGAGGTTGCCGATGCCCTTGAGGAGCATGTAGCCGCTGAGACTCGATGCCGGGATCCGGGCGGGTCGTGCCGCCTCGAGCAGGTCGCCGCAGACGGGGACGAGCCGCTCCACGAAGTAGGCGTGCAGGGCGTCGGATCCGGCGCTGTCGCCCTGGAGCGCGCCGGCGAGGCCGTGCTTGGTCACCAGGAGGTCGACGAAGTGGGCGACCCAGGCCCGGAGGGCGGCCTCCGGGGTCGCGCTGTCGGCGAGCAGCCGTGGGCCCGCCTCCGCGCAGGCCTCGACCTGGTGGCGGTAGACGGCGACCACGAGCTCCGAGCGGGTCGGGAAGTGCCGGTAGATCGTCCCCATGCCGACGCCGGCCTCCGCCGCGATCTCGCGGACCGGCGCGTCCACGCCGGAGGCCACGAACACCGTCGCCGCGGCGGCGAGCAGTGCGTCGCGACTCGTCCGCGGTCGGCCGGGCGTGCGGGGCACACGGTCGCTCATCGGTTCTCCTTGCTTTTCGGAGCGGCGCTCCGTAATGTCTCCGAGCGCAGCTCCACCACGTTCCGGAGCAGTGCTCCGCAATGTTCCGGAGCCGCGCTCCGCAATGTTCCGGAGCAGCGCTCCGACGATTGTGCCAGAGCGCCGCCCCCCAGGAAGGACCCTCGTGCCCACTCCGCTCCTCGACTCCCTCGACCGCGTCGTCGGACCCGGCGCCCCCGTCGTCTCCCTCGCTCCGGTCGCGCTCGACGCCCCCGGCCGCCCGGTCCCGCTCGAGGTCCGCGTCTCGGCCCCGACGACGGGGTCGGATCTGCCCGTCGTGCTGTTCTCGCACGGCAACGGCTGGAATCTCGACGGCTACGCCCCGCTGACCGCCTTCTGGGCGTCCCGCGGCTTCGTCGTGATCCAGCCCACCCACCTCGACTCCCGCCGCAACGGCTTCGGCTTCGACCACCCGGTCTTCCCGAGCATCTGGACGGAGCGGATCACCGACCTGACCCGCTCCCTCGATCAGCTCGACACCCTCGAGGCGGCCGTCCCCGGCCTCGCCGGACGGATCGACCGCGCCCGGATCGCCGTGGCCGGCCACTCCTGGGGCGGGCAGACCGCGCAGGCACTCCTCGGCGCCCGCGTCCTCGACGACGACGGCACCGCCGGAGCCGACCTCTCGGACGAGCGGGTCCGCGCCGGGATCCTGCTCGCGGCGACCGGGCTCGCCGGGGACGACCTCGCGCCGTTCGCCCGCGAGCACTTCCCCTTCCTGCGGCCCTCGTTCGCCGAGCTGACCACACCGACCCTGGTCGTCGCGGGCGACCGTGACCAGTCGCGGATGTCGCGGCGCGGCCCCGACTGGTTCACCGACGCCTTCACGCACAGCCCCGGCGCCTCCGACCTGCTGACCCTCCACGGTGCGGAGCACTCGCTCGGCGGGATCGTCGGGGACTCGGTGGCGGAGACGACCGACGCGGACCCCGAGCGCGTCGCCGCGCTGCAGCGGCTGAGCACCGCCTACCTCCGCACCGCGCTCGGCGTCGATCCGCGGAGCTGGGGCGCCGCGCGGGACGCCTTCCGACACCACGGGGCCGCCCTCGGCCGGATCGACGGGAAGTAGCGGCTGCGGTCGACCCCCGGTGAGCACCGCCCGATGCGCGCGGTCCGCACGGCCGAGCGCGACCCCTCTCGATCCGTCGCGAACGGCCCGTCGTCGAGGGGCGGACGGGTCGTTCGCGACGGATGAGCGGAGCGGGTCCTGCCGTCAGCGCGGGGCGCGCAGCCCGGCGAGCGGGCCGTCGTGCAGCGGCTCCGTCTCCCAGCGGACGCGGGCGGTGCGGTCGGGACCGAGCTCGACGTGCAGGCGGTGCGGGGTCTCGAGGAACACGACGTCGACCATGACTCCGTCGCCCGAGGGTCCGGCGCTCGCCGCGAACGGCCCGTCGACGGTCCAGGCTCCCGCGCCGGGCGTCACCGCGAAGCGCTCGTCGCCCTCGGTCAGCGCGAGCGTCCAGCCGCCCTCGTCGGCCGTCACCTCGACGGCGTCGGGCCACGATCCGACCGGCGTGTAGCTCCCGGTCGCGGGGGAGGCGCCCTCGAGCGGGGGCAGGGCGAGCTCCGACAGCCGGTCGGCCAGTCGGGCGTCGGCCTCCGCCGTGGACCCTCGGCCGACGGCGGGGAGCAGGTGCTCCCAGGCGAGCGCGAGCAGCGTCTGCGTGTCCGAGGTCTGGCCGGTCAGCGCGATCACGAGCTCGTGCTCGGGCACGATCAGGCTGAACTGCCCGTACGCGCCGTCCGCGCGGTAGCCGTGCAGCGACCGCCAGAACTGGAAGCCGTAGCCCTGCTGCCAGTCCGGTCCGCCGTCCTCGTGGGTCGGGACGTGCGCGCGGGACGCCTCGGCGACCCACTCCGGCGAGAGGATCCGCCGGTCGCCCCAGCGCCCCTCCTGCAGGTACAGCAGTCCGAGCGCAGCTGCCGCCTCGGTGGTGGCGTGCAGCCCGCTGTAGCCGAGCTCGCGCCCCGAGTCGTCGCGATGCCAGGCGACCTCGCCGATGCCGAGCGGATCGAGCAGGCGCGGGCGCAGGTAGTCGGTCAGCGACTGCCCGCTCACGCGCTGCACGATCGCGGCGGCGGCGAAGGTGCAGGGCTGGTTGTAGGCGAAGACGCTGCCCGGCTCCTGCTCCGGCGGGAGGAGGAGGAAGCCGCGCACCAGGTCGACCGGATCCGTCTCCTCGGCGCGGTCGATCGTCTCGGCGGAGTGGCCGCTCGCCATCGCGAGGACGTGGCGGACGCGGATCGCACGCGAGCGCGGGTCGGTGATCTCGTCGTCGAGCTCGGGGAAGTACGAGAGGACGGTGGCGTCCAGGTCGACCAGGCCCTCGGCGACCGCGAAGCCGACGGCGGTCGCGGTGAAGCTCTTGCTCAGCGAGTAGAAGAGGTGCGGCCGCTCGGCCGAGTACGGCGCCCACCAGCCCTCGGCGACGACGTCGCCGCCCTGCACGACCATCAGGCCGTGCAGCTCGACGCCGGGAGCGGCCTCGACCCCTTCGACGAAGGCCAGCACTCCCTCGGCGTCGACGGAGCGGGCGGACGGGGTGCTTCTCGGCAGTGAGCGCGTCATCCTCCGATGCTACGACCGGCGCGGCGCCGCCTCCGCCCGGGGGCAGGTGGCAGCGCCGCTTAGGCGGTCGGCTCGGCGGGGAAGGGCCCGAGGCCGAGCAGGAAGCGGAGGATCGCGTCGGCCGGCACGCGCAGGGCGGGGCCGGAGCCGAGCTCCCACTCCGCGTCGGTCGGAGCGAGGGTGCGACCGCGGACGGCGGCGCGGATCGCGAGCGGCGCGCGCTGCAGGCGGTCCAGGGCCACCCCGCCGGTGATGCGGGAGGAGAGGGCGAGCGGCTCGGGGGAGAGGGCGAGCTCGACGCGGACGACCTCGACCAGCTCGGCGACCGAGCGGGGACCGGCGCCGGCGCGGCGAGCGGAGGCGAGAGCGGCCAGGGCCGGGGCGATCTCGGCGGCAGGGGGAGGGGAGGAGGCCTCGCGGGCGCCCATCCGCGTCGCGAGGCGCTGGCCGGTGCTGCTCGAGAGCCGCACGACGAGCTCTCCGAGCAGGGCGTCCCGGGAGACGGCACTGGCCGCCTCGCCCTCCGTGGTGGAGGGCGAGGCGGCCAGGACGGCGAGGCGGTCGAGCCTCTCGGCGACGAGGGGGCGCCAGTCGTTGCTGACGCCCGTCTCGTCGACCGAGGGCCCGGTGCTCAGCGGCAGGAACCGCGACCAGTCGGGCACGACCGCAGGGCCTAGCGTCCGCCCGAGCGGCGCTTGTTGTAGACGTCGAAGGCGACCGCGAGCAGGAGCACGAGGCCCTTGACCGCCTGCTGCCACTCGATGCCGATGCCCATGATCGACATGCCGTTGTTCAGGACGCCGATGATGAGGCCACCGATGATCGCGCCGCCGATGGTGCCGACGCCGCCCTGGACCGCCGCGCCGCCGATGAAGGCGGCCGAGATGGCCTCGAGCTCGAAGCCGTCGCCCGCCTTCGGGCCGGCGAGGTTGAGTCGCGCGGTGAAGACGAGGCCGGCCAGCGCCGCGAGGACGCCCATGTTGACGAACAGCCAGAAGGTGACGTTGCGGGTCTTGATGCCGGACAGCTCCGCGGCGTGCAGGTTGCCGCCGATCGCGTAGACGTGACGGCCGAAGACGGAGCGGTTCATGACCACGCCGTAGATCAGGACGAGCACGGCGAGCACGATCAGGGTGACCGGGATGCCCTTGAAGGTGGCCAGCGCGAAGGAGAAGGCCGCGATCACGACGGAGACGAGGACGAGCTTGGTGACGAACCAGGCGCCCGGCTCGACGCTCTGCGCGTACTTCTGGCGGCCACGGCGGGTGCGCACGGACTGCACGGCGAAGGCGACGATCGCGAGCGCGCCGATGACGAGCGACAGCGGGTCGAGGTCGGTCTCGCCGAACAGGTCGGTGAGGAAGCCGTTGCCCAGCGCGCGGTACTCGGTCGGGAAGGAGCCGATGTTCGCGTTGCCGAGGACGACGAGCGCCAGGCCGCGGAAGATCAGCATGCCCGCCAGGGTCACGATGAACGCCGGGATCCCGACGTAGGCGATCCAGAAGCCCTGCCACGCTCCGACCAGGGCGCCGATGAGGAGGGAGAGGATGATCGACAGCCACCACGGGAGACCCATGTTGACCGCGAAGACGCCGGAGATCGCTCCGACGAACGCCGCGACCGAGCCGACCGAGAGGTCGATGTGCCCGGCCACGATGACCATCACCATGCCGATGGCGAGGATCAGGATGTAGCCGTTCTGGACGATCAGGTTCGAGATGTTCTGGGGGCGGAGGAGGATTCCGCCGGTCATCACCTCGAACAGCAGCACCACCACGATGAGGGCGATGAAGATGCCGTTCTTGCCGAGGTCGCCCAGCACGTGGCTGAGGCGCTTCGTGAAGGCGTTCTCGGTGGGCTTCACCTGCGCACCGGCCGCGGTGGACGGTTCGTTCTGCAGATCGGTCATCGTTGCTTCTCCTGGGTCATGAGGGTGAGGACCGCCTCGGGCGTCGCCTCGGCGATGGGCAGCTCGCCCGTGATCCGGCCCTCCGACAGCGCGTAGACGCGGTCGCAGATGCCGAGCAGCTCCGGCAGCTCGGAGGAGATGACGATGATCCCCTTACCCTGCGCCGCGAGCCGGTTGATGATGGTGTAGATCTCGTACTTCGCACCCACGTCGATGCCGCGGGTGGGCTCGTCGAGGATGAGGACGTCCGGGTCGGAGTAGATCCACTTCGACAGGACGACCTTCTGCTGGTTGCCGCCGGAGAGCTTCCCGGTCTTGGCGAGCACGGTCGGCGACTTGATGTTCATGCTGCCGCGGTACTCGTTGGCGACCTCGAACTCGCGGTTGTCGTCGACGAGTCCGCCGCGGGCGACCTTGTCGAGCGACGCGAGCGAGATGTTCCGCTTGATGTCGTCGATGAGGTTGAGGCCGTAGTGCTTGCGGTCCTCGGTCGCGTAGGCGAGCCCGTGGGCGATCGCCTCCGAGACGTTGCGGATCTTGATCTCCTTGCCGGCCTTGAAGACCTGGCCGGAGATGCGGCTGCCGTAGGAGCGGCCGAAGAGGCTCATCGCGAACTCGGTGCGCCCGGCGCCCATGAGCCCGGCGATGCCGACGATCTCGCCGCGGTGCACCGTCAGGTTGACCTTGTCCACCATGACGCGGGTCGGGTCCTGGGGGTGGTGGGCCGTCCAGTCGACCACGCGCAGGATCTCCTCGCCGATGTGCGGCGTGTGGTCCGGGTAGCGGTGGTCGAGGTCGCGGCCGACCATGTCCTTGATGATGCGGTCCTCGGTGACGTCGTCGTGAGCGATCGTCTCGATGGTCTTGCCGTCGCGGATGACCGTGACGGTGTCCGCGATCTTCTTGATCTCGTTCAGCTTGTGGCTGATGATGATCGACGTGATGCCCTGCTCCTTGAGGTGCAGGATCAGGTCGAGCAGGTGGTCCGAGTCCTCGTCGTTCAGGGCCGCGGTGGGCTCGTCGAGGATGAGCAGCTTGACCCGCTTGGAGAGCGCCTTCGCGATCTCGACGAGCTGCTGCTTGCCGACTCCGATCTCCATGATCTTGGTGGTCGGGTTCTCGCGCAGACCCACGCGGGCCAGCAGCGCCGCGGCCTCCTGGTTGGTCTTGTTCCAGTCGATCAGGCCGCCGAAGCCGCGCACCTCGTTGCCGAGGAAGATGTTCTCCGCGATGGAGAGGTAGGGGCTGAGGGCCAGCTCCTGGTGGATGATGACGATGCCCTTCGCCTCCGAGTCGCGGATGCTGGAGAACTGCATCACCTCGTCCTCGAAGACGATGTCGCCCTCGTAGGTGCCGTGCGGGTAGACGCCCGACAGGACCTTCATCAGCGTCGACTTGCCGGCGCCGTTCTCCCCGCAGATCGCGTGGACTTCGCCGCGCTGTGCGTTGAGCGTGACGTCCTGGAGCGCCTTCACGCCCGGGAACGTCTTGGTGATGCCGCGCATCTCGAGGATGTTCGAGGTCACGCCGCCTCCCTTCCTTCGTAGTGGGGGAGGGCGCCCGGTGGGCGCCCTCCCGGGGTGTTCCTTCTCGGGTGAGGAGAGAGGACTAGCCGTTCACTTCCGCATCGGTGTAGTAGCCGCCGTCGACGAGGACGGACTGGATCTGGTCCTTGGTGACGATGACCGGCTCGAGCAGGAAGGACGGGACGACCTTCTTGCCGTTGTCGTAGGTGTCGGTGTCGTTGACCTCGGGCTCGGTGCCCTCGAGCACGGCCTGGGCCATCTTCACGGCCTCCTTGGCGAGCTCGCGGGTGTCCTTGTAGATGGTCGCGTACTGCTCGCCGGCGATGATCGCCTTGACGGAGTCGAGCTCGGCGTCCTGACCGGTGATGATCGGGAAGTCGGAGCCGACGGTGTAGCCGGCGTCGGTCAGAGCCGAGATGATGCCGCGGCTGAGGCCGTCGTAGGGCGAGAGGACGCCCTGGACCTTGGAGCCGTCGGAGTACGTCTTGGTGAGGATGTCCTCCATGCGGCTCTGGGCGACCTCGCCGTCCCAGCGGAGCGTGGCGACGGTGTTGAAGTCGGTCTCGCCGGACTTCACGACGAGCGTCTTGTCGTCGATGTACGGCTGGAGGGTGTCCATCGCGCCGTTGAAGAAGAACGTGGCGTTGTTGTCGTCGGGGCTGCCGGCGAACAGCTCGACGTTGAACGGGCCGGCGGGGGCGTCGGCGGCCTTCGCACCGGTGAGGTCGGTGAGACCGAGGCCCGCGAGGAGCGAGGTGGCCTGCTGGACGCCCACCTTGTAGTTGTCGAACGTGGCGTAGTAGTCCACGTTCTCGGAGTCGCGGATGAGGCGGTCGTAGGCGATGACGGGGATGTCGTTGGCCTTGGCCTCCTCGAGCACGCTCGTGAGGGTGGTGCCGTCGATCGAGGCGACGATCAGGGCCTTGGCGCCCTTGGTGATCATGTTCTCGAGCTGCGAGACCTGGGTGGGGATGTCGTCCTCGGCGTACTGAAGGTCGACCTGGTAGCCGGCCTCCTCGAGCTGCGACTTGACGTTGTTGCCGTCAGCGATCCAGCGCTCGGACGACTTGGTCGGCATCGCGACGCCGACGAGGCCGCCGTCGCCGGATCCCGAGCCCGAGCCGCCACCGGTTCCGGAGGAGCAGGCGGCGAGGGAGAGGATCATCGCTCCGCCGGCGATGCCGGCGATGAGAGCGCGCTTCATTGTGGTCACTGTGATTCCTTCGTCATTGAATGCAGTGGATGCAGGGCCGCCCTCGGGATCGGGGCGGAGATGTGATGCCATGTGAGCGATCACATTGCGTCATGCTAGACCCGACGGCGCCGTTCGTGTCAACGCGCACGTCTCGACTCGGTAACGGGACACCGGCGGCGCGTCGTCCGCTCTCGGAGCGGTGCTGTCAAGGGTCCCCGGCCCCGGAAGGGAGCCGGAGCCGTCGGCGTTGCGTCCAGCACTGTCGAAAGGACGCACACCATGACGAAGACCTGGTTCATCACCGGCGCCTCGAAGGGCTTCGGCCGCGAGTGGGCCGAGGCGGCGCTCGAGCGCGGCGACTCGGTCGCCGGCACCGCCCGCCGGATCGAGACCCTCGACGCCCTCGTCGAGGAGTACCCCGACACGTTCCTCCCGCTGACCCTCGACGTGACCGACCGCGCGGCCGGCTTCGCCGCTGTGCAGGCCGCGGCCGAGCGGTTCGGCCGCCTGGACGTCGTGATCAACAACGCCGGCTACGGGCACTTCGGCATGATCGAGGAGCTCACCGAGGAGGAGGTCCGCGCGCAGCTCGAGACCAACGTCTTCGGCGCCCTCTGGGTCACCCAGGCCGCGCTGCCGATCCTCCGTGAGCAGGGCTCGGGCCACATCGTCCAGGTGTCCAGCATCGGCGGCATCAGCGCGTTCCCCTCGATCGGCGCGTACCACGCGTCGAAGTGGGCGCTCGAGGGCTTCACCCAGTCGCTGGCCGCCGAGGTCGCCGGCTTCGGGATCCACGTGACCCTCGTCGAGCCCGGCGGGTACTCGACCGACTGGTCCGGTCCCTCCGCGTCGCGCAGCAAGCCGATCGCCGCGTACGACGAGGTCCGCGAGGCCGCGAGTCGACGCCCCTCCGCCGCTCAGCAGGGCGACCCGCGGGCCTCGCGCCTCGGGATCCTCGCGGTCGTGGACGCGGACGAGCCGCCGCTGCGGATCTTCTTCGGGCGCGCGCCGCTGGGCATCGCGACGGCGGACTACGAGGCGCGCCTCGAGACCTGGAAGCGCTGGAACGACGTGTCGATCGCCGCACACGGCGAGTGATCCCGGGCGGTCGCGGCGCGAGGGCGTCGCGGCCGCCGGTCAGCGCGAGGCGGTGACGCTCGCGCTCCGGGGGACGGCCGTGGATCCGCGGACGACCAGCTGCGGAGCGATCGGCGCCGCCTTCTCCGGCCGGTCGCCCTCGATCAGGCTGAGCAGCGCGGCCACGCACCGGCGTCCGAGCTCCACGAAGTCCTGGCGGACGCTGGTCAGCGGCGGCCAGTAGAACGCAGCCTCGGGGATGTCGTCGAAGCCGATGACGCTGACGTCCTCCGGCACGCGGACCCCGCGCTCGTGGAACGCGCTCATCAGTCCGAGCGCCATCTGGTCGTTCCCCGCGAACACCGCGGTGAAGTCGAGGAAGCGCGAGAGCTCGAGGCCCACGCGGTGGCCGCGCTCGGCGCTCCAGTCGCCGAGCAGCGGCGGGCGCAGCGGGATCGAGCGGTGGTCGAGCTCGGCGAGGTAGCCGCGCATCCGCGCCTCGGCCTCGATCCAGTCCTGCGGGCCGGCGAGGTGCACGATCTCGGTGTGCCCGAGGTCGATCAGGTGCCCGGTGGCGATGCGGGCGCCGGCCATCTGGTCGACGTAGAGCGCGTCGTCGCGGTCGTCCTCGCTCGTCTGCAGCGTCACGTGCGGGATGCGCAGCGCGACTCCGGAGAGGATGTCGAAGACGCGGATCTGCGGGGCGACGACCACGAGGCCCTCGACCGCCTGGTTGAGCAGATGCCGGATCCCGGCCTGGATCGACGCGCCGTCGGTGCCGTCGACGTTGGCCGTGACCACGAGGTAGCCCGCGTCGCGCGCCGCCACCTCGATGGCCTGGATGCTGGAGGCCGGACCGTACTGCAGGCTCTGCGAGGACAGCACGCCGACGGTGCGGGTGCGGCTGGTGACCAGTGCCCGCGCGGCGAGGTTGGGGCGGTAGTCGAGCTCGGCCATGACCTCGAGCACGCGCTTCTTCGTCTCGGCGCGGAGGCTCGGGTGGTCGTTCAGGACCCGGGAGACGGTCTGGTGCGAGACGCCGGCCGCGCGGGCGACGTCGTAGATGCTCGGCGCCCGCGACGCGGGCTTGTCTTCCGGCATCGGGCACCGCGGCTCTCTGTGATCGGCGCCTCCGACGCAGGACCGGGGCGCCCTCACGGGCGGCTCGCCCGTCCGCGGGCGCGTGTGAGCACACTTTACGTCCCTCGGCGCGGGGGCCTGCACACCGACGGAACCTCGACGGCTCGGACGGGTGCCGCTCCTGGATCGGCCGGACGTTCCGGCACCGCTGGTGCGGGCGCGCCGGAACGGCGCGATCCGCGCTTCCGCCCGGCGGTCGTCGCAGCGGGTGGTCGCCGCGGTCGGGTCAGCCGTCGAAGACCTCGGCCGAGGCGGAGGCCGCATCGGAGCGGAGCACGGCGACGAGGTCCGCGGGACAGTCCTCGAAGGCCGTCCTCTCCGGACCGGGAGGCGTGTGCGCTCGGACGTCGACGACGGATCCCTGGGGCGCGACGGCGTCGGGCGATCACAGGCGCCACCCTGCGGTCCGGGGTACTTTCCTGCGTGTGAACGACAGCGACGAGAAGTCCGGGAGAGGCTGGCGCATCGATCTCGGCGAGCCGCCGGAGAGCGTGTCCGGCGATGTCGCCGACGCTCTCGATCGGGTGTCAGCGGAATTCGCGGCATTCCGGAGCGGGACTTCCGGCGAGGGCGGAGAAAGGGCCGCGGCGCTCCGCCGAGCCGCCCGACTCGGGGCCGGAGAGCACCGGCTCGCCGTCGCCTCGGGGCTGACGCGGGAAGGCGTCCGCGCCTTTCTCGCGGGGGGATGACAAGCCGTCGGAGAGGCGGTTCCCCCGTGCCTCGACAAGCCGGCGCCGAAAAAAGAGAAAGGCCTCGAGAAGGCGCGGCATCCAGAGAGATCGGAGACGACGAATGGACGACGAGGAGTGGGCTGGCTACCTTCTCGCGATGGAGCGCCGAGCACCGACGGATAAGGACGGCGCGACCGCGGAACGCCGTGACGCGATGGTGGCGGCTGTCCTGCGGGAGCTCGACGGGGTCGATCCGTACGGACTCGAGCCGGGTCGCGAGGACGGCGCTCCCCGCGACGAGTACGCGTCTGAGGCGGCCCCGATCGCGAGCATCCTCCTGCGCCGAGGACGGATCACCGGCGAGGAGCTCGACGCCGTCTGGCGGTTCTGGTTCGGCGAGCCGCTGAGCGCCCTGCTCGGCGACGGCTTCGCCCCGCTCCTGGCGCGGCTCGACCGGCTCGCTCCTCCCTCGGCGGAGGACTGACGGGCGTCGGGTTCCGGCGGCGGACCGGCCGCGATCCCGGCGTCCCGTATCGCTCCGCCCAGCTCCGCCCAGCTCCGCCCAGCTCCGCCCAGCTCCGCCTAGCTCCGCCTAGCTCCGCTCGCGGAAGAAGCGGATGAGCTCGCGCAGGGCCGGGAGCGTCGCGCTCTCGGCCTCGGCGTCGTCGAGGTCGTCGAAGGAGGTGCGGAGCCCGGCGGCGTCGGCGTCGGCGGCGGACTCGAACGCCATCGACCACTCCGGGAACAGCCGCTCCCGGATCGGCTCCTCGAGGAGGGTGCGCAGCTGCGCGTGGCGCTCGTCGGCGGCGATGACGGCCATCCGCTCGCGCAGGACCGCGTCCGGCCCCTCGAGCACCTGGAGGAATCGGCCGTCGCGGTGCAGGAGCATGCCGGTCAGGCCGAGGCGCTCGTTGTTCGCGCGGCACTGGGCGAGCAGCGCGGGGAGGTCGGCGTCCGTGAAGCCGGCGGAGGTGCGGCTGGAGTAGACGAGGGAGAGCATGGCGTCCGTTCCTGAGGGGGGAGGCGGGCGCCTCCGCTCCCAGTGGACCACCGACAGCGCCTCCCGCACGGCCACTTCCGCCGGCGGCGGCGGGCTGCTAGAGCTAGCCGACCGTGATCGGAGCGGCGGACGGACGGGTGCCCTGCCGCATCCAGACGAAGAAGCCGACCAGGGTGAATGCGCCGTAGAAGACGTACATCAGCCCCGACGCGTAGTAGCCGGCCGAGAACAGCAGCGGCACGCCGACCAGGTCGACGGCCACCCAGATGAGCCAGAACTCGGTCCAGCCCTTCGCCATGCCGTAGGTGGCGAGGACGGAGCCGACGAAGATCCACGCGTCGCTCCAGACCGGCTCGTAGGAGCCGAGCGCGCGGAACACGGGCGTCAGCACCGCGGTGCCGCCGACCATCCCGAGCACCAGCAGGCCGCGGGTGCGCCACGACGCCCAGCGCGGCTCGATCAAGGTGGCGGCGTCGTCGGGGCGGTGGGTCCACCGGTACCAGCCGTAGACGCTGACCAGGATGAACATCACCTGCCGCCCGGCCTGGCCGAGCAGGTTGACGGGGTTGGGAGTGCCGAACAGGGCGCCCATGAAGACCGTGAACAGCAGCACGTTGCCGATGAGGCCGACGGGCCAGGCCCAGACCTTCCGCCGCATCCCGCCGAGGGCGCTGAGGAGCCCGAAGACGTTGCCGATGACCTCCCGCCAGAGGACGGTCTGCTCGCCGATGACGATCTGCGCGTCGAACAGCCAGTGCACGAGGTCCACGAGGCCTTCTTCCTGAGTCGGGATGCCGGGTGGTGCAACCCTGCCCCATCCCGGGCCATTCCCGTCGCGGGCTGATGAGGGCGCCGCGCTCGGACCACGCTGGATCCCGCTCCGGGGCGGGGAGCGCGACCGGCGCCCCGCTGTGCCGTCGCGACCGTAGGCTGGCGGGATGACGTCCCGGGTGCGACTCCTCCTGGCCTCGTCGCACCCCGGGCCGACCGTGACGGTCACCGTGCTGGCGACCGTGATCGCGGCGGCGTCCGGGCATCCGCTCGGGCAGGTCGTGCTGGTGGCGCTCGCCGTGCTGCTCGGGCAGCTCTCGATCGGGCTCGCGAACGACTGGATCGACGCCGATCGCGACCGCGCGGTGGGGCGCACCGACAAGCCGGTCGCGCAGGGGCTGATCGGCGTGGGCGCCGTCCGCGCCGCCGCACTGGGGACGGCGGCGGCCGCCGTGGTGCTCTCGCTGCTGCTCGGACCGGTCGCCGCGGTCGCGCACCTGGTGCTGGTCGCCGCGGGCTGGGCCTACGACGCGGGGCTCAAGCGCACGGTCTGGTCGGTCGCTCCCTTCGTGGTCGCCTTCGGGCTGCTGCCGGTGGTGGCGGTGGCGGCGGGCGACGGCCGGGTCCCCGCCTGGTGGGCGATCGCGACCGGCGCCGTGTTCGGCGTCGCGATCCACTGCACGAACGTGCTCCCCGACCTGGTCGACGACGAGGCCACCGGGGTCCGCGGCTTCCCGCACCGCCTCGGCCTGCGGCTCTCCGGAGTCGTCGCCTTCGGGTCGCTGGTGGTGGCCGCGCTGCTCGTGCTCGTCGGACAGCTCGTCGGCGACCAGCCGGTGCGCGGGACGGGCGTGGTGCTCGCGGTGATCGGGACCCTCGCGGTGGTCGTGCTCGCCGCGGCGGGCATCCGCCTGGTGCTGACCGGCCCGCCCACGCGCACCCTGTTCCGGCTGGTGATCGCGGCCTCGCTCGTGCTGGTGGTCGAGCTCGGGCTGGCGGGCGCGCGGCTCATCGGCTGACCGGCCGCCCTCAGGACCAGCGCATCGCGTAGACGCGGGCGAGCAGGTCCGAGGTCGGCAGGGCGAGGGCGGTGCAGAGGAACGCCTCACGGCCGCGGTGCGCGAGCGAGCCGAGCGGGCGTCCGAGGGCCATGTTCGCCTCCGCCTGCCGCGCCGCGCGCCGGGCCGCGGTGGTGCGCCGCCGGGCGAAGCCGGGCCAGGGGCCGGCCTCGCCGCGGCGCACGGCACCGGCCAGGAGCGGGGCGAGCTCGGCGGCGTCGAGCCAGCCGAGGTTCATGCCCTGCCCGCCGATCGGACTGATCTCGTGCGCGGCGTCGCCGATGAGCACGACGCGGCCGACGCCCATCCGCTCGGCCTCGCGGCGCCGCACCTGGAAGCCGCTGAGCATCGTGCAGGTCTCCGGGTCGGCGTCGGCGCCCGTCCGGTCGCGGACAGCGGCGGCCAGGGCGCGCGCGGCCTCCTGGTCGGGGGCCTCCTCGGGCCGCCAGGCGGGGGCGCCGAGGGAGCGGTCGGGGCCGCTCAGGGCGACGTACCGGCGCCGACCGCCCGGGAGCGGGAAGGACTCCACCACTCCGGCCGGGCCGACGTCGACCAGCGCGGTGCCGGTGAGACCGCCGGGCTCGGGGTCGGCGAAGTCGCCCATCACGTAGAGGTCCGGGTAGTCGCGGCCGGTGGTGCGGATCCCGAGCAGGTCGCGGACGGTGCTGCGGGCGCCGTCGGCTCCCACGACGAAGGCGGCGCGGACGGAGACCGGCTCGCCGCCCGGTCCGGTGCCGGTCGCCTCGACGGTCGAGCCCCGACGGAGCAGGCCGGTCAGCGCGACCCCGGGGCGCAGCGCGTCCGGGGCCGCCGCCTCGAGGCGCTCGCGGAGGATCGCCTCGGTGCGGTGCTGGTCGAGGGTGACGACGTAGGGGTGCGTCGCGGAGGCGCGCGCGAACGAGAGCGTGCCGAGGGTGCGGCCCCGGCTGCGCGCGACGCCCTCGCGGACCCGGGTGGCCTCGGCCAGCACGGGAGCATCGGCGCCGACTGCGGCGAACGCGTCGAGCGACGGCGGATGGATGCCGATCGCCCGCGAGCCGCGCGGCACCGAGGAGCGCCGCTCCCACACCTGCACGTCCACTCCGGCCCGCGCCAGGAGCGCGCCGAGCAGGAGTCCGACCGGACCGCCGCCGACCACGAGCACGTCCGTCTCCGCTGTCACGGGTCGAGCCTAGGGAGCGGCGGCGCGGCGGGCGAGGGGGTGCGCTCGACCGCCGCGCGTGCTCAGGGTGCGAGCGGAGGCGTCAGAGCGCGTCGACAGCGGCGAGGATCTCCTCGGTCTCCGTGCGCGTCGTGTAGTCGACGTGCACGGCCGCCGTGCGGACGATCCGGTCGACGTCGACGACCAGGACGGTCGGGTACGGGACGGCCGGGGTGTCGTCGGCGTTGCTGTCCTTCACGGCGAAGCCGAGCGCGGTGTGCGCCTCCTGCGCCTCGCCGCTGGGGGCGGTGACGATGCCGAGAGCGCTCGCGAGCGTGTTGCCGGGGTCAGAGACGACGGTGAAGCCCAGGTCGCCGTTCGCGACCGCCGCGCGCGACCCGTCGGGGGTCTGCGGGCTGATCGCGACGAGGGCGACTCCGCGCGACGCGAGCTCGGGGGCGAGGGTCTCGTTGTAGTGCTTGAGCGTGATGTTGCAGTACGGGCACCAGGCTCCGCGGTAGAAGACGAGGACGGCCGGGCCCGCGCCGAGGACGTCCGCGAGGTCGACGGTGTCGCCGTCGACGGTCACGACGGAGGCGGCGGGGAGCGCGTCGCCGGCGGTGACGGCTCCGCTCGGGGCGCCGGCGGCGACGAGGCCGTCGCGCTCGCCGGAGAAGACGGCGGCGAGCTCGGGGCCGACCGTCTCGTCGAAGCCGACGGTGAACTGGTCGAGCTGGGTGCGGACGGAGGTGCTGGTCATCGGAAGTCCTTCGGTCGTGACGGTCGTGGTCCCCCGTCCGGGAGCCTAGGCATGCGGGGGACCGGGCGCCGGGCGCCCGTCACGCGGCGTCACACGACGGCCGACGCGTGTCGGCCGGCGTGCGTGGGGACCGGCCCCGTCGCTCCGTCATTCCGGGGCGACGACCAGCTCGCCGCCGGCGGAGCGCGAGACGCACGGCATGATCCAGCGGTCCTGCTCCTCGGGGGTCAGCACCAGGTCGCGGTGCTCCGCCGTCCCGCCGACGAGGCGCAGGCGGCAGGTGCCGCACGTGCCCGACTCGCAGGAGGAGTCGACGTCGATCCCGGAGGAGCGGAGCGCGGTGAGGAGCGAGCGGTCGGCCGGGACCTCCACGACGGCTCCGGTCGGCTCCCAGACGGCGGCGAAGGGGACGGCTCGGTCGCCGACGGCGTCGACGCCCGCGAAGTCCTCGACGTGGATCCGGCTCGGGCGCCAGTGCATCGTGAGGGCGAGGACCTCGTCGATCAGCGCGGACGGACCGCAGCAGTAGATCCGGGTGTCGTCGTCGGGCTCGGCGACGAGCGGCCAGAGGTCGAGCCGGCCGTGGATCGCACTGTGGTGCACGAGGGAGCCGTCGGCGGAGAACTCGTCGAGCCACGCGGTGTCCTCGGGGGTGCGGCTGAGGTAGACGACCTGCACGGCCGATCCCTGCGCCCGGAGCTCGGCGGCCATCGCGCGGATCGGGGTGACCCCGATCCCGCCGGCGATCAGGAGGTAGCGGGCGGCGGGCCGGAGGGCGAAGGTGTTCGCGGGCGGCGCGGAGGAGAGGACATCGCCGACGCGGACGTCGTCGTGGAGGCTCCGCGATCCGCCCCGACCCCCGGGCTCGCGGCGCACCGCGATCGCGTAGTGCGACGGCTCCGCGGATCCCGGCTCGATGAGGCTGTAGCTGCGGCGCTCGCCGGAGGGGGTCGTGAGCGTGAGGTGCGCGCCGGCGGAGTAGCCGGGCAGCGGGGCGCCGTCCTCGCTCCGCAGCACGAAGCGGGTGACGGCCGGGGTGAGCGCCTCGCGCTCGGCCACCACGAGCCGCAGCTCAGCCACGGAGCACCAGCTCGTCGCCCACGCCGAGCGTGCCGCCGTCGAGGACCTCCGCGTAGACGCCGAGGAGCTCGTGGCCGTAGGTCTCGTGCAGCAGGCGCGGGACGGGCAGGTCGCGCCGACCGGTGCCCGGCTCGACCTCGGTCGCGGCGCACCGCTCGGTGGCCTTCGTGATCCGCAGCCGCAGCCCGCCCGCGCTGAGCTCGCACCCGAGCTGCTCGAGCTCGCTCCACGCCGGCAGCCCCTCGAGATGGATGTTCCCGCGGAACCGCAGCGGATCGACGCTCCGGCCGGTGCGCTCGGCGAGGTCGCGGACACTCGCCAGGTTGATCAGCGAGACGTACTCCATCTCGACATCGGAGTTGTGGGCCGTGTCGGTGTAGCGGCGCCCCGCGTCCTGGGCGATCACGGGCTCGACGCCGGGCGGCAGGTCGAGCACGCGGGCGGCGAAGGAGCGCAGTGCGGCCCGGCCGTCCTCCGCGCCGAGGTCGGCGGAGAGGACCCGGTGGCCGCGGACGTCGACGGTGAGCACTCCGCTGTCGGGGTCGAGGTGCGTGGTCAGGCCGGCGAGGCGCGCCTCGGCGACGAGCACGAAGTACTCGCGCTTGGAGATGCCGTGCCGCATGCCGGGCCGGTAGGCGCCGCCGGGGCGGGCGAGGGCGATCGTGCGGTCGAAGGGGACGCCGCGGCCGGCGGTGAGCTCGACGCGGGGGAGCGGCTGCGGGGTCAGGCCCTTCACCGGGTAGACGAAGAGGCCGTCCACGCGTGTCGTCATGCCCCCATCCTGGCGCATCGCCGGGGAGCCGGCAGGGCCGTCGCGGCGCAGCGGAGCGCGGGTAACTGACGCGGCGCCGTGCGGATGCTGCGAGGGCGGGCGGAGGGATCCGCTCCGGCGGGCCTCGTCAGTACTGGAGCGAGAGGCCGACCAGGGGCGGGACGACGAGCGCTCCCAGCTCGACGATCGCGACGCTCGCGCCGACGCCGAGCGTGACGGCCGAGAGCAGCCGGGCGCGGTCCTTCCGCGCGACGCCGATGACGCCGACGATCGCGGTCGCCGTCGCGAGCACGAGCATCGTGACCCCGAGGGCGGCGAAGAGCGCCCCGATCTGCGTGGTGTCGAAGCCGCCCTGGAACGCGAGGACCGGGATGGCCGTGGTGAGCGCGGTCCGCCCGATCTGCGCGAGGACGAGGACGATCGCGAGGACGAGGCCGACGATGCCGACGACGTCGCGGGGCCGGGACTGGGGGGCGGGGACGGAGGCGGTCACGCCGTCGAGCCTAGGGGCGGGCGCGGCGGCGGGGCG
>NZ_PSTM01000033.1:0-23287 GCF_002930875.1 Rathayibacter sp. AY1A5
CCGCCCGGCGCTTCGTCGTCGGGGGCCGGCTCGCGCTCACCGGCGCGGAGGCTGGCGGTCGCCGGGCGGGCGGGCGGCCTGGCCGCGGCGCTCGGCGCGGTTCGCGAACTCCCGGGCCTGCTCGCGCTCGAAGTGCTGCGCCTGCTTCTGCTGGTCGTACTCGGTGTACGCGTCCACGATGCGGCCGACCAGGCTGTGGCGCACCACGTCCTCGCTGGTCAGGCGCGAGAAGTGGATGTCGTCGATGCCGTCGAGCACGCGCGTCACGAGGCGGAGTCCGCTCGCGCCGGTCGGCAGGTCGACCTGGGTGATGTCGCCGGTGACGACCATCTTGGAGCCGAAGCCGAGGCGGGTGAGGAACATCTTCATCTGCTCGGGCGTCGTGTTCTGCGCCTCGTCGAGCACGACGAACGAGTTGTTGAGCGTGCGCCCGCGCATGTAGGCGAGCGGCGCGACCTCGATCGTGCCGGCCGCGAGCAGCTTCGGGACGATCTCGGGGTCCATCATCTCGTTCAGCGCGTCGTAGAGCGGGCGCAAGTACGGGTCGATCTTGTCGGTGAGCGAGCCGGGCAGGTAGCCCAGCCGCTCCCCCGCCTCGACCGCCGGGCGGGTCAGGATGATCCGCTCGACCTCCTTGCGCTGCAGCGACTGCACGGCCTTCGCCATCGCCAGGTAGGTCTTGCCGGTTCCGGCCGGGCCGATGCCGAAGACGATGGTGTTCTGATCGACCGCGTCGACGTACTCGCGCTGCCCGAGCGTCTTGGGCCTCACGCTCCGTCCGCGTGCCGTGAGGATGGCCTGGCCGAACGCCTCGGCCGGGCTCACCGGCCCGCCGTTCTGCAGGATGCGGGCGGACTCGCGCACGCCCTCCGGGTCGAGATCGTGCCCGCTCGCGGTCATGCGCACCAGTTCTTCCACCAGGCGCGTCGCCGCGGCGACGGGCTCGCGCTCGCCGTCGAGCGTCACCTCGTTGCCGCGCACGTGCACCCGGACATCGGGGAATCGTCCTTCGACCGCTCGGATGAGGCGGTCCTGGGGTCCGAGGAGGCGCACCATCGCGACTCCGTCGACGGCGACGACGCGCCGCGTCGTCTCGGACGCGTCCGCGCCGGGGGCGGGACGCTCGTCGGGGCTCGCGCCCGTGTTCTCAACCGGTGGCAAGGGAGCCTTCCGTCTGGTGGCCGCCCAGGACGTGGGCGTGCACGTGGAACACGGTCTGGCCCGCCTCTTCGCCGGAGTTGAAGACGAGGCGGAACTGACCGTTGCTGTGGGCGTCGGCGAGCGACTGGGCGACCTGCACCATCTCGGCGAGCAGGGCGGGATCGGCGGCGGCGAGGGCGGCGACCGTGGCGTGCTCCTGGGTCTTCGGGAAGACGAGGAGGTGGACGGGCGCCTTCGGCTCGATGTCGGTGATCGCGAGGATGCGCTCGTTCTCGAACACCACATCGGCCGGGATCTCGCCCTGGACGATGCGCGTGAAGACGGTAGGTTCGCTCATGCACTCATCTTAAACGGGGCCCGTGCGCGACGGGCGCCGCGTTCGCCCACGGCACCCTGCTCCGGCGCCCCGAGGCGGCTGTGGAGGAGCGTCACCAGCGGCCCAGGCGGGCCGAGAGGACGGCGATGGCAGCGGGACCTGCGGTCGAGGTGCGCAAGACGGAGTCGCCGAGCGCGACGGCCTCGGCGCCCGCCTCCGCGAGCAGCCGCAGCTCCTCCGGAGCGATGCCGCCCTCGGGCCCGACGACGAGCACCAGGTCGCGTCCGTCCGGGACCACCTGGGAGAGCCGCGCCTGCGCCGAGGGCTCGAGGACCAGCACGCGGGACGTCGCGGCGCGCGCGACGAGACCGCGCACCTGCTCGAGCGGCGCGACCTCGGGCACCCGGGGGCGCAGCGACTGCTTGCTCGCCTCGCGCACGATGGCCCGCCAGCGCTCGCGCCCCTTCTCCTCCTTCGGGCCCGACCACCGCGAGATCGACCGCGCGGCCTGCCACGGGACGACCTCGTCCACCCCGAGCTCGGTCGCCGCCTGCACGGCGAGCTCGTCGCGGTCGCCCTTCGCGAGGGCCTGGACGAGGACAAGGCGCGGGGACGGAACCGGGGACTCCTGCATCGACTCCACGACGAGCACCACTCGCGCCGGCTCCGCGCTCTCGACGACCGCGGTCGCGACGAGTCCGCGCCCGTCACCGACCCGGACGCTCTCGCCCGCGCGGATCCGGCTGACGGTTGCGGCGTGCCGTGCCTCCGCGCCGGTGAGCGCGAGCCGGCCCCCGACGACGAAGCCGCCGGAGTCCAGCGACTCGTCGATGTAGTGGTGCGCCACGGGCTCAGCCCAGGAAGCGGTCGCGGAGCTTGGAGAACAGGCCCTGCTGGAAGTGGGTCAGCGCGGGCTTCTGCGGCTTGTAGTGCTTCGCGAGCTCCTGGACCAGCTCCCGCTCGCGGTGGCCCAGCTTCGTCGGGGTGACGACCTGGATGCCGATGCGGAGGTCGCCGCGTCCGCTGCCCCGCAGGCGCGTGACTCCGCGTCCCTTGATCGTGACGATCTCGGTGCTCTGCGTGCCCGGCTTGATCTCGATCTCGATGTCGCCGTCGAGCGCCTTGAGCGACGCCGTGGAGCCGAGGATCGCGTCCGTCATCTGCACCTCGAGGGTGCAGAGCAGGTCGTCGCCGTTGCGGCTGAAGACGTCGTGGTGCTTGACCTTGATCTCGAGGTACAGGTCGCCGTTGGGGCCGCCGGCCGGGCCGACCTCGCCGCTGCCGGGCATCTGCAGGCGCAGGCCCGTGTCGACTCCCGCGGGGACGTCGACGGGGATGGTGCGGCGGGCGCGGACGCGTCCCTGGCCCTGGCAGGTGGAGCAGGGGGTCGCGATGACGGTGCCGTAGCCGCGGCAGGTGCCGCAGGGGCTCGCCGTCATCACGTTGCCCAGGAGCGAGCGGACCGTGCGCTGGATCTGGCCGGAGCCGTGGCAGATGTCGCAGGTCACCGGCGAGGTGCCGGGCTGGCAGCACGAGCCCTGGCACGTCTCGCAGAGCACCGCCGTGTCGACCTCGAGGTCGCGGTGGGTGCCGAAGATGACCTCGTCGAGCGAGACCTCCACGCGCAGCAGGGCGTCCTGGCCGCGCTCGCGGCGGGAGCGCGGCCCGCGGGACGAGCCCTGCGCGCCCTGCCCGAAGAAGGTCTCGAAGATGTCGCCGAACCCGCCGAAGCCCTGGCCGCCGCCGCCGAAGCCCTCCTGGGGCCCGCGGTCGTACTGCGCCCGCTGCTGGGCGTCGCTCAGGACGTCGTAGGCGTGCGTGACGAGCTTGAAGCGCTCGGAGGCGTCCGCGCTCGGGTTGACGTCGGGGTGCAGCTCGCGGGCGAGTCGGCGGTACGCCTTCTTGATCTCGTCGGCGGAGGCGTCGCGGTCGACGCCCAGCACTTCGTAGTGATCGGCCACAGGTGGCTTCGTCCTTCGTTCGTGGGTCGGTGGGCCGGGCACGGCGCACCGGGGGGATCCGGCGGGGGCCGGGAGGTCGGGCCTACTCCTCGCCGAGGAGGCGGGAGAGGTAGCGGGCGACGGCGCGCACCGCGGTGATGTTGCCGGAGTAGTCCATCCGGATCGGGCCGAGCACGCCCAGGCGCGAGACCTGGCCGCCCGCGGTGTTGTACCCGCTCGTGAGCACCGAGGTCTCCTGCAGCCCGAACGGCGCGTTCTCGCGGCCGATGCGCACCGAGATGCCCCGGGGGTCCGGGGTCATCTCGGCGAAGAGGCGCAGCAGCTCCACCTGCTCCTCGATCGCCTCGAGCACGGGGTAGATGCTGCCCGAGAAGTCCTCCTCGGTGCGGACGAGGTTGGCGGCGCCGGCCATGACCAGGCGGTCCTGCCGGTTGGCGCCGACCTGCTCGAGCAGGGTCTGCACGATCGGCGTCAGCACGTGGCGCCGCTCGGGGCTGAAGCGCTCCGCGACGGAGCCGAGCGTCTCGGCCGCCTGCTGGAGCCCGAGGCCCAGCACGGCCGTGTTGAGCTTCGCGCGGATCTCGCCGAGGAGCGCGTCGTCCACGTCCTCCGGGGTCTCGAGCACGCGCTGGTCGACGCGGCCGGTGTCGGTGATCAGCACCGACAGGAGGCGGCGGGGAGCGAGGGCGACGAGCTCCACGTGGCGCAGCCGCGCGGCTCCGAACGACGGGTACTGCACGAGCGCGACGCTGTTGGTGAGCTGAGAGAGCAGGCGGACGGTCTTGACCAGCACCTCGTCGAGGTCCGGGCTCTGCCCGAGGAAGGTCTCGATCGCCTGGCGCTGCGCGGAGGTCAGCGGGCGCAGGTCGGCGAGCTGGTCGACGAAGAGGCGGTAGCCCTTGTCGGTCGGCACGCGTCCGGAGGACGTGTGCGGAGCCGCGATCAGCTCCTCCTCCTCCAGCTGGGCCATCTCGTTGCGGATGGTGGCGGCCGAGACGCCGAACGCGTGGCGCTCGACGATCGACTTGGAGCCCACCGGCTCCCGGTTCGCCACGTAGTCCTGCACGATCACGCGCAGGACCTGGAGACCGCGCTCCGTGACCATACGACCGACCTCCCGCCGGACTCCGAGTGCCCGCGGGCACGACCGTCTGCGGCGCTGACGCCGCGCGGAGCCTGGCACTCCGCAACTCTGAGTGCCAATCATAACCGGGAGGCGGACCGCCCGGCGGGGTTGCGCCGGGATCGGCCGGGGTGCACTCCTGCAGGGCTGCGGGGAGGAGCCCCGTCATCCCCGAGGAGGAGGTCCCGCGCGGCCCGGTGCGCAGGGAGTCGCCGCATGCCACGATGGACGCCGAGCGCACGGGGGACGCCCGTCGCCGCCGCCGGAACGGAGACCATCATGTCGGCCACCCCTCCCCCGCCCCCCGTCTACGGGACCCCGGCTCCGCCGCTGAACCCGGCGGACGAGAAGACCTGGGCGATCGTCACGCACGTGACCGGGATCTTCTTCAGCTTCCTGCCCTCGCTGATCGTCTTCCTGGTCTTCAAGGGGCGCGGACCGTTCCTCGAGGCGCACGCCAAGACGGCCCTCAACTTCCACCTGACGACGCTGATCGCCTACGTCGCCGGGACGATCCTGTCCTTCGTGCTCGTCGGCTTCATCGTGTTCCTGGTCGTGCCGATCCTGGTGATCGTCTTCGCGATCATCGCCTCGGTGCGCGCCAGCGCGGGCGAGTACTACACGTACCCGCTCAGCATCCCGTTCTTCAAGTAGCCGCGGAACCGGGGCGGCCGTGCGTCGCCCGCCCCGGGATCCGGCCTCAGCCGTCGGTGAGGCGGCGCACGACCGCGTCGGCCAGCAGACGGCCGCGCAGGGTCAGCACGATCCGGCCGCCGAGCGCCGCCCGGCCGTCGACGAGGCCGTCGGCGATGAGCCCCGCCACCTCGCTGCGCCGACCGGCGTCGATCGCGTCGATGGGCAGCCCGTCCGCCAGGCGCGAGCGCAGCAGCACGTCCTCCACACGCCGCGTGCCCGCGTCGAGCGTCTCCCGCCCGGCAGCGGGCGAGGCACCGGTGCTCAGCCGGTCGGCGTAGGCCGCCGGGTGCTTCACGTTCCACCAGCGCACGCCTCCGACGTGGCTGTGGGCGCCGGGACCGACGCCCCACCAGTCGTGGCCGAGCCAGTACGAGAGGTTGTGCCGGGAGCGGTGGGCGTCGTCGCGGGCCCAGTTGCTGACCTCGTACCAGGAGTACCCGGCCGCGGCCAGGCGCGCGTCGGCGAGCTCGTACATGTCGGCGGTGAGGTCGTCGTCCGGGGTCGCGACCTCGCCGCGGCGGATCTGCCGGGCGAGCTTCGTGCCGTCCTCCACGATCAGGGCGTAGGCCGAGAGGTGGTCCGGCCGGTTGGCGAGCGCGGAGTCGAGCGACCGCTCCCAGTCGGCCAGGGACTCCCCCGGCGTGCCGTAGATGAGGTCGAGGCTGACCTGCAGGCCGGCCTCCCTCGCCCACTCGACCACGAGCGGGACCCGCTCCGGGTCGTGGGTGCGCTCGAGCGTGGCGAGGACGTGCGGCACGGCCGACTGCATCCCGAAGCTGACGCGGGTGAAGCCCGCCTCGGCCAGCGCGCGGAGGTAGGCGGCGTCGACGGAGTCCGGATTCGCCTCGGTGGTGATCTCGGCGTCGGGCGCGACCCCGAAGTGAGTGCGGAGGCCGCCCAGCATCCGCACCAGGTCGCCGGCGGGCAGGAGGGTGGGCGTCCCGCCGCCGAAGAAGACCGTGCGGGCGGGGCGCCGGGGCAGGCCCGCGCGCTTGAGCACGTCGGCGCCGAGAGCCATCTCGGTGATCGCCTCGTCGGCGTAGTCCTGCTGCTTCGCCCCGCGGAGCTCGGTCGCCGTGTAGGTGTTGAAGTCGCAGTACCCGCAGCGGACCCGGCAGAACGGCACGTGCACGTAGAGGCCGAGGTCCCGCTGCTCCACGCCGTCGACGACGGACGCGGGCAGTCCGCCGTCGAGCGGAGCAGGATCGGCGATCGGGAGGGCGCTCCCCACGTCAGCTGACGCGCGCCGGCAGCAGCGCGCGCAGGTACTTGGCGACCTGGCGCTTCTGCACGGCGCGCAGCACCGGCGCGCCCAGGCGGTAAAGACGGGTGGAGGGTCGCGAGAAGACCCGGATGACGAGCCAGACCGAGTCGTCCGCGCGCTTCTCGACGACGAAGGACTCCTCGCCGCTCTCGGGGTGGCCCTCGAGGGTGCCGTAGGCGAAGCCGACCTGGTCGGGCTCGTCGACGACGTAGACCACGCGGACCGGGGCGTCGAAGACGCGGCCGAGCAGGGTCACGCGGAGCACGGCGGTCACGCCGGCGGTGATGTAGGGGGTGCCGTCGGGAGCGAAGTGCTCCTCCGTCGGCCGGCTGACGAGGTCGATCGGGGTGCCCGCCGCGTCGAAGTTGACGCCGGTGTACTGCACGCCGCTCCCGCTGGTGATGTCGGTCACCTCGATGCCGCTGCCGCGCTGCACGCCCCAGGTCATCAGGGAGGCGGTGGTGATGGCGAAGCGCTCGTCGCCCGAGCCGAGACGGGCCTCGAAACGCTCGGCCGTGAAGCCGTCCGGCGGGTACTCGAGCAGGTCGGGTGCCAGAGTGCCGCCGACCGCCGCGTAGGTGACCTGCGGCTGGCCCTCGAAGTTGGAGCGGCGGATGCTCACGTCCCGACCTTCTTCCCGGACTCCTCGAGCGCGGCGCGCGTCGAGTCCGCGTGCCGGGTGGTGCTGTCCATCCGACCCAGCGTATCCGACCGTCGGCGTCCCGAGCCGGGAACGACCGAGGGCCCTCCCCCGCCGGAGCGGGAGGAGGGCCCTCGTCGTGGTGCGGGTCGGGTCAGCTGCAGGGAGTCAGCTTCGCGACGGCGTCGGACAGGGTGCCGGTGCCGCCGAGGAGGACGACGCTCGTCGCTCCGCCGGCCTTGATGTCCTGCAGCACCTTGACCGGCACGCAGGTCGGGGGCACGGCGAAGAGGGGGCTCCCCGTAAGCCCGGCGGCCGCGGCTCCCGCCAGGGCGTCGGGGAAGTTCTCTCCGGTGGCCAGGAACACGGTCTTCGACCCGCGGGGGAAGGCCGCCAGGTTGAGCTGCTCCGAGGTGTCGTAGCGGTCGACCCCGCCGATGCGGTTGACGACCGGTCCGGCCGGCACCGTGAGGGAGTTCTGGATGCCGGCGCTGACCGACAGCTCGGATCCCGCGATGGTGAGCACCGGCGGCCGGAGCCGCGTCAGGATCCCGACAGTGGTCGGGTCGGCCGCCGGGAGGCCGCCGTTCACGAGGACGACGGGGGCGGAGTTCTTGCCCGCGGCGGCGGTGGCGCTGAGCGCGTCGGGGAACTTCTCGCCGGTCGCGAGCCAGGCCCCCTTCGGCGAGGTGCCGAAGGCGCTCTCGATGATCTTCCGCGACGTGTCGTAGCGGTCGGTGCCTCCGAGGCGGAAGACCCTCCCGTTCGCGTACTGGCCGAGGTCGGTCGCGAGGGCGTCGCTGACGCTGAGGTCGGAGCCGACGACGACGATCCGCTGGGGCTTGAGACGGGTGAGCTCGTCGCGCACGACCTGGCTCACAGAGTCGCGGTCGACCAGGAGGAGCGGGCCGCCCTGCTTCGCGGCGGCGGGACCGGCGCTGAGCGCGTCGGGGAAGTTCGCGCCGGTGGCGATGTAGACGACGGGGACGCCGGGGGTGTCGAAGGTCGCCTTCGAGATCTCGACGGCGGTGCCCTGGCGATCGGTGCCCGCGAGGCGGGTCACCGTCGGACCGTTGCCAGGGGTCGGCCCGGTGGTCGGCGGAGTCGTCGACGCGACGACCCTGAGGGGCACCCGGACGACGAAGGCGGAGCCCGCCGGCTGCTCGACACCGCGGCCGGCTCCCGTGACGCGGATGGAGGGAGCGCCCGTGAGCGAAGTGTCGCCGAAGTTCTGGTACCGGTCGTAGAAGTCCTGGTTCGGCTTCACCGCGACCGACGAGCCGTCGTCGAGGACCTTAGCGGGGGCGGTGAGCGCCGGGGTGCCGTCCGTTCCGACGGTGGCCCGGACGGAGGTGCCGAAGAAGCCGGGCACGCCCGTCTCGACGACGACGACGTCGCCGGCGCCCGCGTCGGTCAGGCTGCCGCCGCCGGCCCAGAAGACGCCGTCGTGGCGGGTCGAGCTCGGAGTGGTCGCGGACAGGTCGACCACGGCCGCGTCCTCGCCGCTCGCCGGAGCGACGGTCAGGCCGGCGGTGACGCTGAGGTCGAAGCCCGTCGTGGACTCGAGCGCCGGGGGGACGTAGGCGTCGTCCGCCTGCGGCGCCTCCGCGGTGAGGTCGAGCCTCACCGCGGGCTGCTCGAACGAGCCCACCGTGCGCTCGAGCGGGATCTCGATGGTGTTGGCGGCGGCGTCTACAGCCGAGGAGCCCGACACGAAGTCGGCATCGCTGGTGCTGAGGCGCCAGTCCACGGTCTCGTACCCCGGGTGCGACCACTCCGTGAACCCGGCGGACGCGCTCGCGGCCGGGAGCTCGACGGTGATGGTCTCCGCGTCGGAGGAGACGGACAGGCCCTTCGCGACGCCGAACTGGTCGATGTCCTCCCAGACGAAGGGCGCGGGCGACGCCTGCACCTCACGGCTCGCGGCTGATGCGGGTGCGGCGGCGACGAGCGATCCCGCCGTCACCGCTGCGACGCCCAGCAGCGCCGCCCCCGATCTGATCCAGTGCTTCCTCGTGCGTGCAGAGTCCACGGGCTTCCCCCTTGATCGTGATGAGAGGGCCGACCGTCGACGCTCCAGCCCCCGAGCGGATCGTCCTCGATCCGCAGCCGCGTCCAGCGCTCGAAAGCTACCTGGGAAGTGATCGGCGCCGCAATGGCCCCTCACCGCAGGTCCCCTCTCGGGGGGTGCGCCTCCGCTGGAGGAGTCCTACTTCTTGTCCTTGGTCTCGACGTCACCCGAGAGCGCGGCGATGAACGCCTCCTGGGGGACCTCGACGCGGCCGACCATCTTCATCCGCTTCTTGCCCTCCTTCTGCTTCTCGAGGAGCTTGCGCTTGCGGGTGATGTCGCCGCCGTAGCACTTGGCCAGGACGTCCTTGCGCATCGCGCTGATCGACTCGCGGGCGATGATCCGGGCGCCGATGGCGGCCTGGATCGGCACCTCGAACTGCTGACGCGGGATCAGCTTGCGCAGGCGCCCCGTCATCAGCACGCCGTAGGCGTAGGCCTTCTCCCGGTGCACGATCGCGCTGAACGCGTCGACCTGCTCGCCCTGCAGCAGGATGTCGACCTTCACGAGGTCGGCCTCCTGCGAGCCGGCGGGCTCGTAGTCGAGCGAGGCGTAGCCGGCGGTCTTGGACTTGAGGCTGTCGAAGAAGTCGAAGACGATCTCGCCGAGGGGCATGTGGTAGCGGATCTCGACCCGGTCCTCGCCCAGGTACTCCATGCCGATCAGGGTCCCGCGGCGGCTCTGGCAGAGCTCCATGATCGTGCCGACGTAGTCCTTCGGCGCGAGGATCGCGGCCTTGACGATCGGCTCCGTGACAGCGGCGATCTTCCCGACGGGGAACTCGCTCGGGTTCGTGACGGTGACGGTCTTCTTGTCCTCCGTCGAGACCTCGTAGATGACCGAGGGCGCCGTGGTGATGAGGTCGAGACCGAACTCGCGCTGCAGGCGCTCGGTGATGATCTCGAGGTGCAGGAGGCCGAGGAAGCCGCAGCGGAAGCCGAAGCCGAGCGCCACCGACGTCTCGGGCTCGTAGACGAGCGCCGCGTCCGAGAGCTTGAGCTTGTCGAGGGCCTCGCGCAGGTCCGGGTAGTCGCTGCCGTCGATCGGGTACAGGCCCGAGAAGACCATCGGGAGCGGCTCGGTGTAGCCGGGCAGCGCCTGCGTCGCGGGCTTGGACGCCGTGGTGACGGTGTCGCCGACCTTCGACTGGCGCACGTCCTTCACACCGGTGATCAGGTATCCCACCTCGCCGACCGCGAGACCCTGCGTCGCGACGGGCTCGGGGCTCGACACGCCGATCTCGAGGATCTCGTGCGTGGCGCGGGTCGACATCATCTGGATCTTCTCGCGCGGCGAGAGCTTGCCGTCGATCATCCGGACGTAGGTGACGACCCCGCGGTAGGCGTCGTACACGGAGTCGAAGATCATGGCGCGCGCAGGGGCGGAGGGGTCGCCGACGGGCGGCGGGATGAGCTCGGTGACGCGGTCGAGCAGCGCCTCGACGCCCATGCCGGTCTTGCCGGAGACGCGGAGGACGTCGTCCGGGTCGCCGCCGATGAGGCTCGCGAGCTCCTTCGCGTACTTCTCGGGATCCGCGGCCGGCAGGTCGATCTTGTTCAGGACAGGGATGATCGTGAGGTCGTTCTCGAGCGCGAGGTAGAGGTTCGCGAGCGTCTGGGCCTCGATGCCCTGCGCCGCGTCGACCAGGAGGATCGCGCCCTCGCAGGCCGCCAGCGAGCGGCTGACCTCGTAGGAGAAGTCGACGTGGCCCGGAGTGTCGATCATGTTCAGGGCGAACGTGCGCCCGTCGCGCTCCCACGGCATCCGCACGGCCTGCGACTTGATCGTGATGCCGCGCTCGCGCTCGATGTCCATGCGGTCGAGGTACTGCGCGCGCATCGCCCGGTCCTCGACGACACCCGTGATGCCGAGCATCCGGTCGGCGAGGGTGGACTTGCCGTGGTCGATGTGGGCGATGATGCAGAAGTTGCGGATGGACGCCGGATCGGTCGCGGCGGGCTCGAGCCCGGAGTGTGCACGTGGAGACATCGTGGGACCAGTGTCCCATGCCCGGCGGCGGAGGCCGGGACCGGCGGCTACAGATCGAGTCCGTAGGTGCGGGTGGGCTCGACGCCGGGCGGGTTCTCCCGCTCGCCGAGGCGGACGAAGCCCATGCTCTCGTAGAGGCCGTGCGCGGTGGTCATCAGCGTGCCGCTGTTCATCACGACCCGCTGGAGGCCCCGCTCGGCGGCGAGCATCACGACGAACTCGGTGAGCAGCCGCCCGAGACCCCGCCCACGTGCCTCCGGGGCGACGGCGAGCAGCCGCCAGTCCAGCTCGCCGGGGCGCCCGAGCTCGTACAGGTTCGCGCCCGGGCGCGCGGTGGTGACCGTGGCGAGGATCCGCCCGTCGCCCTCGACGGCGACCCAGACCTCGCCCTCGACGTCGTGCCGGGCGACCGCGGCGACGTCGGCGGCGTACTCCTCCCCCAGCTCGTAGTCGTGGGCGTAGGCGGCGAGCCGCAGGCGCGAGACCTCGTCGTACTCCTGGGCCCGGACGCGCCGGACCAGCACCTCGGCGGCGCTCATCCGCGCACCGGGGCCGGGAGGGCGCGCAGCCCGTGCTCGAGCGCGGCGGGATCCGCGGCGAGGCAGACGCGGATCCAGCCCTCGCCGGTGCGGCCGAAGGCGCTGCCGGGAGCGACGGCGACGAGGGTCTCGAGGAGGAACGACTCGACCCAGGAGGCGACGTCCCCTCCGGTCGCGTGCGCCATGTCGATCCACAGGTAGAACGCGCCCTCGGGCTCGCGGTAGGCGATCCCCCGCTCGTCGAGCACGCCCGTCGCGAGCCGCAGGTTGGCGAGGTAGTGGTCGGAGGCGGCGGCCACCGCGTCCTGCGGCCCGGTCAGAGCGGCGAGGGCGGCGCGCTGGTCCGGAGTGGCGACGCAGCTGATCGCCGCCTCCTGCACCGTGACCATGATCGACGTGAAGCCGGGAGGCGTCACGAGGTAGCCGACGCGGACGCCGGTCATCGCGTAGGTCTTCGAGAAGGAGAAGACGCTGAGGACGCGGTCGGCGTCGTCCCCGCGCTCCTGCGCGATCGCCGCGAGGCTCACGTGCGGGCGCCCGTAGGTGAAGTACTCGTAGACCTCGTCGCTGAGCACCCACAGGTCGTGGCGCCGGGCGATGTCGAGCAGGCGCTCGAGGACCTCCCTCGGGAACACCACGCCGAGCGGGTTGGACGGGCTGTTGACGATCAGGACGCGGGTCCGGTCGGTGATCAGGCGCTCGACCTCCTCGGGATCGGGGAGGAAGGCGTTCTCGGCGCGCAGCGTGTACGGCACGGGGACGGCGCCGATGGTCCGCGCGTTGGTCGTGAAGACGGTGTAGCCCGGGTCGGGGATGAGCACCTCGTCGCCGGGCCCGAGCAGGAGCGTCATCGCCTGGTGCAGCGCCTGCGTGGCGCCGACGGTCACCCACACCTGCTCGACGTCCGCCTCGATGCCGTTGTCTCGCGCCAGCTTCTCCACGAGGGCGCGCCGGAGCTCGGGGACTCCGCCGTTGGGCCCGTAGCGGGTGTCGTCGGCCGCCCACGCCGCCCGGGCCGCCTCGATGATGTGCGGCGCGGTCGGCACGTCGGGCTCGCCCACCGCGAGGAGGGTGACTCCGTCGAGCCGCAGCGCGATCTCGAACAGGTGGCGGATGCCCGAGGGCGGCACCGCGGAGAGGTGATCGGCGAGACGGGGCACCGGCGTCACGTTACCGGCGGGCCCGGACCGCGAGACGCCACGGCGGTCCGCCTCCCCTGGCGTGTCGCGCCGGCGGCCCCGACCCGGACGGCGCCGCACCCGCGGGCGCGGCGCGGTTGAAGGGTGACGACGGGTGCGCTAAAGTTCCTTGTTGGCTTGCGCTCCCCCTCCGGACACCCGGCAGGCGTGGAGTGATCAGAAGCCGGCGACCTCCAGTCGCACCGCAGGGCGTTCAGACGCCCGCGGAAGGGGCACTCCGTCGAGTAGCCGGCTGCACACACGCACATCCGAGAAGAAGGTAATCCACGTGGCAAACATCAAGTCGCAGATCAAGCGCAACCTCACCAACAAGAAGGCGAACGAGCGCAACAAGGCCGTCAAGAGCGAGCTGAAGACCGCCATCCGCTCGGTCCACACCGCCATCGCCGCCGGCGACACCGAGAAGGCCGGCACCGCCCTCGCCTTCGCCGCCAAGAAGCTCGACAAGGCCGCCAGCAAGGGCGTCATCCACAAGAACCAGGCCGCGAACCGCAAGTCGGCCATCGCGAAGCAGGTCGCCGCGCTGTAATACTGCGCGAAGCTGCAACGACGAAGGGTCCGGCCTCTGGCCGGGCCCTTCGTCGTTTCCGCTTCGCGGTCGACGGGCTCCTCGTGCCTCGTCGCCCGTCGCGCAGTCGGCTTCCGCGCTTGGTTGCGGTGGGAGGAGCGGGTTCCGTTCCGGGTACGTCGATCCGCTGACACGCGGATCGCCGGTGACCCTGCGAGGGCATCGTCCGGCTCTCGATCGGCTGCGGCCCGGTCGGCTACCGCGGAGGGTCGCGGTGGGAGGAGCGTCCTGCGTTCCGGGTACGACGATCCGCTGACACGCGGATCGCCGGTGACCCGCACCGATCTCGACGGGCTCCTCGTTCCTCGTCGGCCGTCGCGCGGTCGGCTTCCGCGCATGGTCGCAGTGGGAGGAGCGGGTTCCGTTCCGGGTACGACGATCCGCTGACACGCGGGTCGCCGGTGACCCTGCGAGATCGTTGTCCGACTCTTCGTCGGCCGCGGTGCGACCCTGCGAGGGGAGGTGAACCCTTCGCTGCTGGTCGAGCAGCCGCGGAGCGGCGGATCGAGACCCGCCGAGGACGAGGTCGGTGCGGATCGCGGGAGCAGGGCCTTTCGGGCGGGTCAGAGGCCCCGGGCGGAGACGACGGAGACCATACGCTCGAGGGCGTACACGGGGTCGCGGGTGGCGCCCTTCACGTTCGCGTCGGCGTCGGCGACCGTCAGGATCGCGGTGCCGAGGCCCTCGCCGGTCCAGCCCTGCAGGTCGCGCCGGGCCCGGTCCACCTGCCACGGAGCGAGGCCCAGACGCGAGGCGACCTGGCCCGAGCCCTCGCGCGAGCCGGCGACCTTCGCCATGGTCCGCAGCTTGCTCGCGAACGCGGCGACGATCGGTACCGGGTCGGCACCGGAGGCGAGGGCGTGGCGGAGCCCGAGCAGCGCCTCGCCGTGACGGCCCGCGATCGCCGAGTCGGCGACGGTGAAGGCCGTGGTCTCGACGCGGCCGCCGTAGTACTTCGCGACGGTCGCCTCGGTGATCTCGCCGGTGACGTCGGACAGCAGCTGCTGGCACGCCGACGCGAGCTCGTCGAGGTCGTCGGAGAAGGCAGACACCAGGGCTCGGACGGCACCGGTGGTCGCCGTGCGGCCGGCGGTGCGGAACTCGGCGATCGCGAAGTCGACCTTGTCGCTCTCGCGCTTGAGCTCGGCGCAGACGATCTCGATGCCGCCGCCCGTGCCCGAGCGGATGGCGTCGAGGAGCTTCTTGCCCCGGTTGCCGCCGCCGTGGCGGAGCACCAGGGTCGCCCCGTCCGCGGGCGCCGAGAGGTAGTCGAGGGTCTCGAGGAGGAACGCGTCCGTGCACTTCTCGACGTTCGAGACGCGGATGAGGCGGGGCTCGTCGAAGAGGGACGGGCTCGCGAGCGTCAGCAGCTCCCCCGGCGCGTAGCCGCCGGCGTCGATGTCGCTGACCTCGAGGCTCGGATCCTCGGCCCGGAGGAACTCACGGAGGAAGCGCAGCGCGCGGTCGGCGAGGAACTGCTCCGGGCCGGTGATCAGCACGATCGGCGCCGGCCGGGTCTGGTTCCAGGCGAGCTGCGGGATCGCCGCCTTCGAGGGCGCTGCCTTCGCGCGCGCCGGGGCCCTGCCTGCCATGCCGTGTCCTTCCGTGCCGCGCCCGTCCGAGCGCCCTCCACCCTACGGCCCGCTCACGGCGCCCCGAGGCCGCCGCGGGAGCCGTCGCGCCGCTCACCCAGACCGCGATCCCGTCGCTGCGGGACGCGAGCACGACCGTACCCTCGACATCCGACCTCAGCGCCTCGACCCCGCGCTCGGCCAGCAGAGCGAGGAGCGACGGATTCGGATGTCCGTAGTCGTTCTCCGCCCCGACGGAGATCAGCCCGACGCTCGCGCCGAGCGCGTCGTAGAGGGCGGGCGACTGGTCGGCGGAGCCGTGATGCGCGACCTTGACGACGTCGACCCGGCCGACCGGCAGTCGGGAGACGCGTCCCTGCTCCTGCTCGCCGAGGTCGCCCAGGAGTGCGACGGAGAGCGGGCCGCCGCGGGCGTCCGGGCCGATGTCGACCCGGAGGGTCACGCTCGCCTCGTTGCCCCGCAGCGCGCTCCGCCGCTCCGGCCACTCGACCCGCCAGCGCAGCGAGCCGAGCGCGCCGCTGTCGCCGCGGACCGCCTCCTGCACGGCGACCCCCGCGCCGGTGAGCGCCGCCCGGTCGCGCTCGTCGTCGCGGCCCGCGGCGGGCCCGACGAGCGCGGCGTCGGTCCGTCCGAGGACGGCCTGGAGCCCGCCGACGTGGTCGAGGTCGTAGTGAGTGAGCACCAGCAGCGGGATCCGGTCCACTCCCATCAAGCGGAGGCAGGCCTCGAGCGGTGCGGGCTCGGGCCCCGTGTCGACGAGCAGCACGCCCGCGTCTCCGCGGAGGAGGACCGCGTCGCCCTGCCCGACGTCGCACATCGCGACACGCCAGTCCTCGGGAACCGAGGCGGCGCGGAGGAGCGGCGTGGCGACGGTGGTGCCGCCGGCGGCGGCGATCGCGCACGCCAGCCCGACGGCGGCGACCCGGCGCACCCGCGCGAGCCGCGGCGACTGCGTGACCAGCACGAGGGCGAGCAGGGTCAGCACGGTGAGCGTGAGCGCTCCTCCTACTCCGGGCCACCAGGCGATCCTCGGGGCGGGCCACGAGTCGACGGCGCGGGCGATCGAGGCGATCCACCAGGCGGGGACGGCGGCGAGCCGGATCGCCGCGTCGGCGGCTCCGGGCCACCAGGGGGCGAGCAGGCAGCCGATGAGCCCGAGCCCGGTCGCGGCGGGTGCCGCGGGCTCGGCGAGCAGGTTGGCGAGCACTCCGTACACCGGCACCGAGGGGTCCACGAGCAGCAGCACGGGCTGGCAGGCGAGCTGCGCCGCGGTCGGCACCGCGAGCAGCAGGGCGAGAGGCCGGGGCAGCACTCGACCGAGAGCGCCCGCGATCGGCTCGGCGAGCAGCAGGAGTCCGGCGGTGGCGAGGACGGACAGCACGAAGCCGAGCCTCCCCGCGATCGAGGGGTCGGCGGCCACGAGCACGACGACGGTCGCGAGCAGGGCGGGCACGGCCGCTCCGGAGCGACGCCCGAGCCGCGCGAGGAGGACCACCGTCGCCATCACGGCGGCCCGCACCACGCTCGGCTCGGGGGTCACCAGCACCACGAAGCCGGCGAGCAGGGCGAGGGCGGCGACGGTCCGGAGGCGGCGCCCGGCGCCGAGGAGCGCCGCGATCGTCCAGCCGGCGACCACCACCACGGCGCAGTTGGCGCCCGAGACGGCGGTCAGGTGGGTGAGCGACGCGGTGCGCATCGCCTCCTCGAGCCCCGCGTCGAGCGCGGACGTGTCGCCGGTCGCGAGGCCCGGCAGCAGCCCCGCCACGTCGCCGCCGACCAGCGCCGCGCGTTCGAGGAAGCGCGAGCGCAGCACCTCCGCGACGGCCGCCGCTCCCCCGGGACCGCGCCGGTCCTGAACGGACGCCGCCCTCAGCATCGTCGCCTCGCCGACGGGCGCCTCCTGCGCCGCAGCACGCGCCTCCAGGTCGAGCTCGGCGCCCACCGGCAGCCGACCGCCGGGATCGGCGAGCAGCACGCGGACGGGGGCCGCGGTCGACGCGTCTCCCACCCGCAGCGCCGTCGCGTCGAACCACACTCCCCCGGTCGCGAGCGGTCGGGCACCCGTGTCGACGCGCACGGTGACCGGGGTGAGGGCGCGATCCTCCTGTGCCTCCCGCAGCGACGCCGGGTGGTCACCGGGCGCCGCGGCGACGACGGAGGTGAGGGCGAGGGCGGCACCCGCGCCCCCGACGAGCACCGCTCCGACCAGCCGCCCGCCGAGGCCGCGCCGGAGCAGGACGCACGCCGCCCCGAGCAGCACCCAGCCCGCGGCGCACCACGAGAGGCCCCCGTCGAGCACTGCCGCGACCGGCAGCATCCCGGCCGCCCACGCGGTGGTCCAGGCGGCCACCGCTGCCGGCAGGAGCCGCAGGTCCGCCGCCCGCACGCTCCTCACGGCGCGACCTGGTCGCGGAACGCGGCGAGCGTCTTCTCGCCGATCCCGGGGACCTCGAGCAGCTGGTCGACGGAGGAGAACGGGCCGTTCGCCTCCCGGTGGGCGACGATCTTCTTCGCGGTCGCCGGGCCGATCTCGGGCAGCTCCTCCAGCTGGGCCGCCGTCGCCGTGCTCAGGCTCAGCACGGATCCGGCGGCGGAGGCTCCTGCGGGAGCGGCCCCGCCCGGAGCCGCTCCCGCCGCGGCCGGCGCCGCTCCCACGGCCGGCACGACGATCTGCTCGCCGTCCACGAGCCTCCGGGCCAGGTTGACCGCCGCGCGCTCCGCCGACTCCTGGAACCCTCCGGCGGCGGCGACCGCGTCCGCCACCCGCGCCTCCGGCGACAGGACGTACAGCCCGGGAGAGGCGACCTCCCCGGCCACGTGCACGTACAGCGACTCGACCACCGCAGCAGCGGGCGCGCTCGTCGATACGGCGGGCTCCAGGACCCGCTCATGACCGCTCGACCGTGCTCCCGCGAGCAGCACCGCGACCACCGCGGCGCCGATGACGAGCACGACCGCCGCTCCCACTCCCACGCGCCAGCGCGGGCGGGCGCGCCGGGGCCGCAGCAGCGCCGTCAGCTGCTCGTCGTCCGTCCCGCTGGTCTCTGGCATCCGCCGACGGTAGGACCCGTGTCCCCGCCCGGCGCGGCCGCCGACGCCGATCCGGGGAGAGCCCGCCGGATCGCCTCCCTGTGGAGGAGAGGGCAGCACCGGCGCAGAACGCACGACGGGGCCCCTCCTGCGAGAGGAGGAGCCCCGTCTGGACGGATCGGCGGCTAGACCGCCTTCGTCACCAGGTTCACCAGGCGCGGCGCCCGCACGATCGCCTTCACGACCTCGCGGCCGACGAGAGCCCGGGCGACGCCGGCCGTGGCCCGCGCCTTCTCCTCGAGCTCGTCGGAGGAGATCTTCGGCGAGACCTCGAGCCGGTCGCGGACCTTGCCGTCGACCTGCAGGATCGCCGTGACCTTCTCCTCGACCAGCAGCGACGGGTCGGCCTTGCGCCACAGCGCGTGCGCGACGGTGCCCTCGTAGCCCAGGCGGTGCCACATGTCCTCCGCCGTGTACGGCGCGAACAGGTTGAGGGCCATCGCGACCACCTCGACCGCCTCGCGGACCGCGGGGTCCCCGGCCCCGGCGCCCGAGTCGACGACCTTGCGGGTCGCGTTGACGAGCTCCATCAGCCGCGCGACCACGACGTTGAACTTGAACGCCTCGATCAGCGACGGGGACTCCGCGAGGAAGCGGTGGGTCTGGCGGCGCAGAGCCGCGTCGCCCGACTTCCACTCGACGTCGGGCCTCGAGGTGACGTCCTTCGCCAGGCGCCAGGCGCGGGCGAGGAACTTCGCGCTGCCGCCGGGCGAGACGTCGGCCCAGTCGATGTCGTCCTCGGGTGGGCCGGCGAACGCCATCGTCAGGCGCACGGCGTCGACGCCGAACTCGTCCAGCTGGTCCGAGAGGCGGACGATGTTGCCCTTCGACTTCGACATCGCCGCGCCGTCCATCTGGACCATGCCCTGGTTGAGCAGCGCCGTGAAGGGCTCCGTGAACGACACGTAGCCCAGGTCGAACAGCACCTTGGTGATGAAGCGCGCGTACAGCAGGTGCAGGATCGCGTGCGTCACGCCCCCGACGTACTGGTCGACGGGCGCCCACTTCTCGGCGAGCTTCGGATCGAAGGCCTGCGTGTCGTCCTTCGGCGAGAGGAAGCGGAGGAAGTACCACGAGGAGTCGACGAAGGTGTCCATCGTGTCCGGGTCGCGGCGCGCGGGCGAGCCGTCCACCGGGTGCGGCACGTTCACCCAGTCCTCCGCCGCTCCGAGCGGCGACGAGCCCTTCGGCTGCAGGTCGAGGCCGTCGGTGGAGGGCAGGACGACGGGCAGCTGGTCCTCGGGAACCGGCACGAGCTCGCCGTCGGCTCCGTGAATGATCGGGATGGGGGTGCCCCAGTAGCGCTGACGCGAGATCAGCCAGTCGCGCAAGCGGTAGTTCTTGGCCGAGCGGCCGCGGCCGCGCTCCTCGAGCATCCTGATGACGCGCTCGATGGCGGTGCGCTTGGAGAGCCCGTCGAGCGGCCCGGAGTTGATCAGGCGGCCGTCGCCGGTCAGCGCCTCGCCGGTCGTGGCGGGGTCGAGCGAGTACTCCTTCTCGAGCGCGGCCAGCTCCTCCGGGTCCTCCGGGATGACCGGGATCGCCCCGGTGACGGACGCGTTGGTGTCGACGACCACGCGCACGGGCAGGTCGAAGGCGCGGGCGAAGTCGAGGTCGCGCTGGTCGTGCGCGGGCACGGCCATGACGGCTCCGTGGCCGTAGTCCGAGAGGACGTAGTCGGCGGCCCAGATCGGCAGCCGCTCGCCGTTCACGGGGTTCACCGCGTAGCGGCCGAGGAACACGCCGGTCTTGGGGCGGTCGGCGGTCAGGCGCTCGATCTCGCTCGACTTCTGCACCGTCTCGAGGTAGCTGCGGAACGCGTCGCGGATCGCGGGCTCGGAGCCCTCGACCAGCTCGGAGGCGAGGTCGGAGTCGGGCGCGACGACCATGAAGGTCGCCCCGTAGAGCGTGTCGGGGCGCGTGGTGAAGACGGTGACGCGCTCGTCGCGGCCCTCGATCTCGAACTCGACGTCGGCGCCGATGGAGCGGCCGATCCAGTTGCGCTGCATGGCGATGACCTTCGACGGCCAGGAGCCCTCGAGCTGGTTCAGGTCGTCGAGCAGCCGGTCGGCGTAGTCGGTGATCTTGAAGTACCACTGCGTGAGCTTCTTCTTGACCACGACCGCGCCGGAGCGCTCGGAGGTGCCGTCCGCCAGGACCTGCTCGTTCGCCAGGACCGTCTGGTCCACCGGGTCCCAGTTGACCCAGCTGTCCTTGCGGTAGGCGAGGCCCTTCTCGTACATCTTGAGGAACAGCCACTGGTTCCACTTGTAGTACTCGGGGTCGGAGGTGTGCAGCACGCGGTCCCAGTCGAAGGACGCGGCGTAGCGCTTCATCGAGCGCTTCTGCTGCTCGATGTTGTCGTAGGTCCAGGTGACCGGGTCCAGCCCGCGCTTGATGGCGGCGTTCTCGGCGGGCAGGCCGAAGCTGTCCCAGCCGATCGGGTGGAGGACGTTGAAGCCCTGCTGGCGCCAGTAGCGCGCGATCACGTCTCCGAGCGCGTACGCCTCGGCGTGGCCCATGTGCAGGTCGCCCGAGGGGTACGGGAACATGTCGAGCACGTACTTGCGGGGGCGCTTGTCGTCGGGGTCGTCCGTCGCGAACGGGCGCGTCTCCTCCCAGATCGGGAGCCACTTCTCCTGGAGCGCTCGGAAGTCGTAGCGCTCCTCGTCGCTCGCGCCGGTCTGCCGGGAGGTGTCTTCTGCCACAGGTGCTTCTCACTTCTGAAGGAGGGGGAGAACGCGCACACGTGGGCGGCTGCGTTCGACCATCAACCCTACTGGCCCTGCGCGCACGGCAGACGAACGCGGCGCCCGCTCACTCCTCGGCGGCGCCCAGCACCGCGAGGAGCGCCCGCGCCTTCAGCCGCGTCTCCTCGACCTCCTCCTCCGGCACCGAGAGGGCGGTGATGCCGCCGCCGGTCCCCAGGCGGGCGCGCTCGCCGTCGAGCACGAGGGTGCGGATGGTCATCGCGAGGTCCAGCGAGCCGTCCGAGCCCAGGCGGCCGAAGGCGCCGGAGTAGACGCCGCGGGGACCGCCCTCCCACTCCCGCAGCAGCTCCACCGCCCGGCGCTTGGGCGCTCCCGTCATCGAGCCGGCCGGGAAGAGGGCCGCGATCAGCTCGGCGATCCCGACGCCCGGCGCGCGGCGGGCCGAGACCTCGCTGACCAGCTGGTGGACGTGCGGGTAGCTCTCCACCTCGAGCAGGCGGTCGACGACGACGGAGCCGGGGGCGGCGATCCGGGCGAGGTCGTTGCGGACGAGGTCCACGATCATCACGTTCTCGGCCCGCTCCTTCACGCTCGACACGAGCTCGTCCCGGAGCGCGCGGTCCTCGTCGGCGTCCCGGCCCCGGGGGCGCGTGCCCTTGATGGGATGCGTGGCGACGCGTCCATCGGCCCCGCCGGTGAGGAACCGCTCGGGCGAGGCGCTGACGAGCGCGAGCGGGCCGAGGCGGATCAGCCCGCCGTGATGGCTCGGGCTGGAGCGGCGGAGGCGACGGTACGCCTCGACCGGATCGAACCGGCCCTCGACGACGATCTCGTCGGTGAGGCAGAGCTGGTAGGCGTCCCCCGCGCGGATGGCCTCCTGGCAGCGGCCGATCAGCGCCGTGTACTCGGCGGCGGAGTGGCGGCGGACCGGGACGCCGGCGGGCTCGGGATCCGCGGGGTCCGCGGGGGCGGGCGCCCCGACGAGCTCGAGCAGGCGCGCGGTGAGCTCCTGCACGTCTCCCGTGGCGACCAGGCGGACGGTCCGGGCCCCGTGGTCGAACTCGAGCACGGGGTCGCCCCGGAGCAGGGCGAGGGCCGGCGGATCCGCGGGGCCGGTCGGCGCCGAGGGCAGGGAGACGGAGGCTGCTCCCGCCTCGTAGGAGATCCAGCCGTAGCGGCCGAGCGCGCGGTCGCCCGCCGGGGCCTCGTCGTCGACCGCGGCGAGCGCCGCCGCCACGTCGCCGCCGGCCTCGACGAGGAGCACGTCCCCGCGGGCGCACGCGCCGAGGTAGGAGCGGCCGCTCGTCGCTCCGAGGCCCGAGTCGAGCCAGAACGACGCCTCGGCCGTGGCGAACAGGGCGTGGTGCGCGAGCTCCGGATCGACCCAGGGCAGCTCGATCGAGCGGACGTGCCGATCCTCCGAGACCACTGGGCTAGCGTAGGCGGTCGTGGACGGCGAGCAGGTTCGGGAGTGGGACGGGCGGGCCCTGACGAGCGTTCCCGAGCCGCCCGGCACCTCCCTGGACGCGGCCGACTCCTGGCTGGTGGACGAGGGACGCGTCCGCGGGCTCGACCTGCACCGCGAGCGGTTCGCTGCCTCCGTCGCCTCGGCGGGCGGGCACCCGGACGTCGAGCCGTTCCTCGACGCCGCGATCGCCGCCCTGCCCCGCGAGGGCCGCTCGTTCCCCCGCGTCGAGCTCTCGGGAGGCGCCCTGCGGCTCCGGCTGCGATCCGCCCCGCCGACGACCCGCTCCGTGGTGCTGTGGACGAGCCCCGTGGATCCGCGCCGGACACCGTCCTGGAAGGGGCCGGACATCGCACGTCTCGCCCTCCTGCGGACGCGCGCGCACGCCGCGGGAGCGGACGAGGCCGTGCTGCTCGACGCCGAGGGCGCTGTCATCGACGGAGCGAGCAGCGCGATCCTGTGGTGGCTGGGCGACGCGCTGGTCGTCCCTCCGGCGACGAGCACCCGCGTGCGCAGCGTGACGGCTCGCACCGTCTCGGTGCTCGCCGGCGCGCTCGGCGTGGACGTGATCGAGGCCCCGGCCGAGCCGGAGTCGCTGGAGGGCCGTGAGGTCTGGACGGCCAACGCCCTGCACGGTCTGCGGCTGGCGACCGCCTGGGCGGACGGACCGGCGCTCGCCGCGGAGCCGGGCCGCCTGGACGCCTGGCGGAAGCGGCTGGACGCTCTCAGGCGGCCTCTCCCGGCGCTCTGACCCGCGGAGGACCTCAGCTCCCGCGCGTCCCCCAGACGGAGGGCCCCCGTTCCGGTCGCACTCGTGCGTCCGCCGTGCGAGCATCGAGTACCCCCTCTGCCGGCCCCCGCCGGCCACTCGAGAAAGTCCTGCGATGACGCGTTCCCCCTCC
>NZ_PSTM01000034.1:0-22399 GCF_002930875.1 Rathayibacter sp. AY1A5
GGGTGCGCTCCCGGGAGCGGAGGTGCGGCGGGGCGGACGGGCCATGGGCGGGTGCCTCCTCGATCGCGGCGGGGGAAGTGGAGCGGCCCCGGCGCCCGCACCGAGGTGCTGGGCTCCGGGGCCGGTCCGGCGTGCCGAGACTACGCGGAGAAGCGCGGGAAGGCGGAGCGACCCGCGTAGGTCGCCGCACCTCCCAGGATCTCCTCGATGCGCAGCAGCTGGTTGTACTTCGCGACGCGGTCCGAGCGGGCCGGGGCGCCGGTCTTGATCTGGCCGCCGTCCACCGCGACCGCGAGGTCGGCGATGGTGGTGTCCTCGGTCTCGCCGGAGCGGTGCGAGAGGATCGCGGTCATGCCGTTGCGCTGGGCGAGGGCCACGGCGTCGAGCGTCTCGGTGAGCGTGCCGATCTGGTTCACCTTGACCAGGATCGAGTTGCCGGCCTTCTCGGCGATGCCGCGGGCGAGGCGCACCGGGTTGGTGACGTACAGGTCGTCTCCGACGAGCTGCACCTTGTCGCCGATGGCCGCGGTGAGGTGGGTCCAGCCGGCCCAGTCGTCCTCGTCCAGCGGGTCCTCGATCGAGACCAGCGGGTAGTTGGCGACGAGGTCGGCGTAGTAGGAGGAGAGCTCCTCGGCCGAGAGCTTCTTGCCCTCGAACGTGTAGGCGCCGTCCTCGTAGAACTCCGAGGAGGCGACGTCGAGCGCGAGCCCGATGTCCTTGCCGGGGGTGAAGCCGGCGGCCTCGACGGCCTTGAGGATGAAGTCGAGCGCCTCGCGGTTGGTGGGCAGGTCGGGGGCGAAGCCGCCCTCGTCGCCGAGGCCGGTGGCGAAGCCGGCCTTCTTCAGCTGCGCCTTGAGCGCGTGGTAGATCTCGACGCCCCAGCGCAGGCCCTCGGAGAAGGACTCGGCGCCCAGCGGGACGGCCATGAACTCCTGGATGTCGACGCCGGTGTCGGCGTGCGCGCCTCCGTTGATGATGTTCATCAGCGGCACGGGCAGGGTGTGCGCGTTCGGGCCGCCGACGTAGCGGAACAGGTCGAGGTCCGACGACTGCGCGGCGGCCTTGGCCACGGCGAGGCTGACGCCGAGGATCGCGTTCGCGCCCAGGCGGGACTTGTTCTCGGTGCCGTCGAGCTCGATCAGCTCGGCGTCGACGAGGCGCTGGTCGGTGGCGTCGAAGCCCTCGATGGCCGGGCCGATCTCGTCGATGACGGCGTCGACGGCCTTCTGCACGCCCTTGCCGAGGTAGCGGTCGGAGTCGCCGTCGCGGAGCTCGTACGCCTCGAACGCGCCGGTGGAGGCGCCGGACGGGACGGCCGCTCGCGAGGACGCGCCGTCCTCGAGCAGGACCTCGACCTCGACCGTGGGGTTGCCACGGGAGTCCAGAATTTCTCGGGCGACGACTGCCTCGATAAGGGCCACAACTATCTCCTCTTGACGGGTGGGCTCCCGGAGACGGGAGCGGTCGGGAAGGAGTCTACTGACCGCCTCCGAAGCGCAGGAGACCGCAGCCGGTCGTAGACTCCCAGGGCCCGATCGCCGGACGGCCCGGGCGCACCCGCCGACCCGGAGGTTCCCCGTGACCACGACCGCCGCCGACCACGTCGACCGTCTCACCGCCGTCGTCCCGGACTTCCCGAGCCCGGGCATCCTGTTCCGCGACCTCACGCCGGTCTTCGGCGACGGCGAGGCCCTGCGGGCGGTGGCCGACGCGCTGATCGAGCCCTACCGCGGCCGGATCGACGCGATCGCGGGCGTGGAGGCGCGCGGCTTCCTGCTCGCCGCAGCGGCCGCCTACTCGGCCGGTCTCGGCGTCGTCACCATCCGCAAGCCCGGCAAGCTCCCGCGGGCCGTGCTGCGCGAGCAGGCGACCCTCGAGTACGGCGAGACGATGCTGGAGGTGCACGAGGACGCGGCGCCCCGCGGCTCGCGGCTGCTGCTGGTCGACGACGTGCTGGCGACCGGGGGCACGCTCGACGCGAGCCGCCGCCTGATCGAGCGCGCAGGGTGGAGCCTCGAGGGGATCGCGGTGGTCATGGAGCTCGACGGGCTCGGCGGCCGCGAGGTGCTGGCCGGCCACCGCGTCGACGCGATCGTCACCGTCTGACCGGGCCCCGTCGCTCCGCTCCCCCTGCCCTCCCCCTTCCCGCGAGACACCACCGGGGTATGCGACCCACCGTGCGAGCCGCACTCGAGTGGCGTCCCGCGGAAGGGGGAAGCGACGGGGTCAGGTGAGGGAGAGGGACATCCGGGAGAGGACGAAGGTCTCGAGCACCTGCACGAGCATGTAGAGCACGAGCGAGACGCCGGTCACGAGCACGACCGCCGACCAGACGTCCGCGAACCGGGCCTGGGTGGACCAGGCGTTGATCGCCCCGCCGATGCCCGCACCGGTGGAGAGCCACTCGGCGAGCAGCGCGCCCGTGATCGCTCCGGGCACCGAGATGCGGATCGCGGCGAAGAGCGAGGGCAGCGAGCCGGGGATGGCCACCTTGCGGATCGCGGTGAGAGTGCTGCCGCCGTAGACCGCGACCACGTCGAGCATCTGCGGGGAGGCGTTGTTGAGGCCGAAGGCGATCGTCACCAGCGCGGGGAACAGGACGACGATCCCGCCGATGACCGCGACCGAGGCGATCGAGCCGGTCCCGAAGACCAGGATGATCAGCGGCGCCATCGCGATCAGCGGCACCGAGCGCAGCAGCATCGCGAACGGCATCAGCGCGTGCTCGATGCCCTTCGACAGGCGGAACAGGATCGCGCCGAGGATCGCCACGACCAGGCCGGCCGCGAAGCCGATCAGTGCGTCGCCCATGGTCACGGCGAAGAGGCCGCCCAGCTCGGCGCGGTGCTCCGCGGCCTTCGCATCGGTCACCAGGTGCTGCCAGACGTCCCACGGGCCCTTGACCACGTAGGGCGAGACCCCGCTGAAGAGGACCACGCCGATCCAGATCGCCAGCACGATCACGATCGTCGACAGGGCGACGAGCAGGCTCTTGCGCAGGCTCTTGAGAGTCGCGCCGAGGGCGGCCGTGCGCAGCTGACGCCGCAGCTCGTCGACCGCGAGGATCGACGTGGCCGTGGACTGCTCCGTGCGGTCGGGGACGGTGGTCGTCATGGTCATGCCCGCTTTCCGGAGGACCAGGGCGCGATGAGGCGCCCGATCAGTCCGACGATGCCATAGCCGAGGAGCGCGACGCCCGCGCAGAGGAGGAAGAGCGCCCAGACGCGGGGCGAGTTCAGCGAGACCTGCGCCGCGACCAGGATCGGGCCCACGCCCGTCTCGATCTTGCCGAAGTACTCGCCGAGGATCGCGCCGAGGAAGGCCGCGGGCACCGCGATCTGCAGCGCCGACAGGATGTTGGGCAGCGCCGCGATCAGACGGACCTTGCGCAGCTGGGTGAACCGCGAGCCCCCGTAGACCGTGACGACGTCGAGCGCCGCCTTGTCGGCCGCCTTCAGCCCGAGCAGGCTGCCGACGACCGTGGTGAAGAACACCGAGAGGCCGGCCAGGAAGATCGCCGTCGCGCTCGCCTTCCCGGGAGCGTCCGCACCGCCGAGGATCAGCAGCACGATCGCTCCGATGGCGACGATCGGCACGCAGTAAGTGATGACCGCGAGCTGCGAGACGACCCCCTCCAGCCAGGGCAGGACCAGCACGAGCGCCGAGAGCACGAGCGCAAGGAGGTTGCCCCAGAAGTAGCCGACGGCCGCCTCGCCGATCGTGACGGAGAAGTTGCGCCAGTAGAAGCCGGCGCCGTCCTCCATCGCGGTCTGCACGACCTGCACGGGAGTGGGGACGGGCGCGTAGGTCGCGGCGCCGGTGGGCGCGGTGACGAGCGCCACGATCCACCAGACGGCGATGATCGCGGCGACGCCGATCAGCCCGGTGAGCCACGGAGGCAGGGACAGGGCGCGGCGCGGGGCCGCGGGGAGCGTGGTGGCCACGATGCCTCCTAGACGCGGTCGTCCGCGGCCGCGCCGCCGTCGCCGAACAGCAGCTCGGAGGCCTGGTCGACGTAGGCGTGGAACTCGGGGGTGCGCTGCATCTCGGGGGTGCGCGGGCGGGGCAGGTCGATGTCGATGATCTCCTTCACCCGTCCCGGGCGCGGGCTCATCACCGCGACGCGGTCCGAGAGGAAGATCGCCTCCGAGATGCCGTGCGTGACGAGGAGCGTCGTGGCGGGCTTCTCGGTCCAGATCCGCAGCAGCTCGAGGTTGAGCTTCTGCCGCGTCATGTCGTCGAGGGCGCCGAACGGCTCGTCGAGCAGCAGGACCTCGGGCTTGAGGATCAGGCACCGCGCGATCGACACGCGCTGGCGCATGCCGCCCGAGAGCTGGGCCGGCTTGGCCTTCTCGAAGCCGCGGAGGCCGACGAGGTCGATCAGCTCGTCGATGTAGGACTGGTCGACGCTCTTGCCCGCGATCTCGAACGGCAGGCGGATGTTCGCCATGACGCTGCGCCACGGCAGGAGCGCGTGGTCCTGGAAGGCGATGCCGAGCTTGTTGTCGCGGCGCAGCTCCTGGGGGGTGCGGCCGTCGACCCGGATGGAGCCGGACGTCGGCTCCTCCAGTCCCGCGAGGATGCGCAGGATGGTCGACTTGCCGCACCCCGACGGGCCGAGCAGGGCGAGGAAGCTGCCCTGGTCGGTGTGGAGGTCGGTGTCCTGCAGCGCCGCGACGCTGCGCGAGCCCATCCGGAACGTCTTCGACAGGCCGTGGATCTGGATGCCGGTGCCGCCGGCACCCTGGTCGCGCAGGGTGCCGGCGTCGGTCGTGTCGGTCACGAGTGGTGCCCTTCGTGGATCAGGATCAGGCCGCGTACTTCATCAGCTCGGGGTTCTCCTCGTAGACCTCGTCGAGGAGGGTCAGATCGAAGAGGTCCTCGGCCGTGACGTCGATCCCGGCGCCCGCGAGGGACGCGATGGTCTCGGACTGCAGCGTCTCGGAGATGGTGAAGAGGCCGTTCGAGACCGTCTCGTCCGAGACGACCAGTTCCTCGGCCTGGATGGTGGCGCCCTTCTTGGAGGACTCCTCGTTGAGGCCGAGGTCCTTGCCGTAGTTCTCGACGGCGAGCATCGCGCCCGCCTCCGGGTCGTTGACCGCGTCGGTCCAGCCCTTGATCTCGGCGACGAGGAACGCCTTCAGAGCGTCGCGCTTCTCGGCGATCGCCTGCTCCGACACCGAGAAGGTCTCGGCGACGAAGGGGAGGCCGTTGTCGGCGAAGGGCAGGTTGACGACCTCGTAGCCCTCGGCCGCGACCGTGATGGCCTCGTTCGTCAGGTAGGCGATGAAGCCGTCGACGGTGCCGTTGACGAGGACGGAGGGGTCGTACTCGACGGGGACGACCGTGAGGTCGGACTCGGAGAGGCCGTTCGCGGCGAGCAGCGCCTGGAACAGGGACGTGTTCGAGGCCTGGACGCCGATCTTCTTCCCGGCGAGGTCGGCCGGAGTGGCGATGTTGCCGGCGGTCTTGATCGAGAGGACCGTGAAGGGGTTCTTCTGGTAGGTCGCGCCGATGATCTTGAGCGGGGCCTCCTGCTGGGCGATCGCGGTGCCGATCGAGACGGCGTCGCTGAGCGCGACGTCCGCGCTGCCCGAGAGGAGCTCGGCCACGCCCGTCGAGGGGCCGGGGGTGAGCGTCACTCCTGCCAGGCCGGCCTCGGTGAAGTAGCCCTTCGAGTCGGCGAAGAACTCGCCCGCGAACTCCTCGTTCTTGATCCAGGAGAGCTGGACCTTGAGGGTGCCGAGGTCGCCGCCGTCCGCGGCGGACGCGCCGGAGGAGTCGGAGGCGCAGGAGGCGAGGACGGAGGCGCCGCCGATCGCGAGGCCGGCGACACCCGCCAGGCGGAGGAGGCTGCGGCGGTCGAAGGCCGGGAGGGAGCGGAGGGGCGACAGGGTCAAGGGGACTCCTCGGGTGGGGATCGTCAGGGCTGCTGCGGTGCGGTGCGCGGGGTCGCGACGGGGTGCCCGTGCAGGCGCGCCAAGCCGCGCCGATCGGGTGCCTCGACGCTATCCGGGGGAGATTTCTCGGGTGTGTCCGCAGATTTCGCGGGTATTAAGGCTCTCACGGATCCGACAAGGATCCGACCAGATCGACATGATCCCCTGACGGATCGGCTGAGACCCTGTTCAGGCCTCACAGGACGACCCCGGCCCCTCCCACGGGCGCGGCTCAGCGCAGGCGGCCGGCGTCGCTCACCCGGCGCCGCCGGCGCGGATCAGCCGAGGTCCTTGAAGGAGAGGTCGGCGGCGGAGGCGGCGTCCCGCGGGACGAGCGCGAAGCGGGTGAAGCCCGCGGCGGCCGCGCGGTCCAGCAGCGGGGTGAGGTTCTTCGCCCGGCGCTCGAGGCGCACGCGCGAGCCCCGGGCGATCAGCTCCTGCTTGAGCGCGAGCAGCATCTCGGGCGCCGCGTCGCGCTCGTGGACGAGGACGACGGCGTCGGGACGCTCGACGACGGCACCGCCGATCAGCTCGACGATCCGCTCGAAGCCGATCGAGAAGCCGCAGGCCGGCACGTCCTGACCGAGGAAGCGGCCGATCATCCCGTCGTACCGCCCGCCGCCGCCGACCGAGGAGCCCGAGGACGGGTGCGCGATCTCGAAGATCGTGCCGGTGTAGTAGCCCATGCCCCGCACGAGCGTCGGGTCGAAGCGGAGCGAGACGCCGGCGGGCAGCGAGCGCAGCGACCGGGCCAGCGTCTCGAGCGCGAGCACCGCCTCCGGGTCGATGCCCTCGGGCAGCACGTCGAGGATCGCGGACTGCTCGAGCGCCACTCCCCCGGCGGCGACCGCCTGCTCGATCCGCGCGAGGTAGCCCCCGAGGACCGCGGCCGCGTCCGGCCCGTCGGCCTCGAGCTCGGCGACGACCCCGGCGGCGCCGATCTTGTCGAGCTTGTCGATCGAGATCAGCGCCGGGCCGAAGCGCTCGGGGGCGAAGCCGCAGTGCTCGAGGATTCCGGTGAGGATGCGGCGGTCGTTGATCCGGATGGTGCAGTCCTCGAGGCCCAGGGCGTCGAGCGCCGCCGCGGTCGCCGTGATGAGCTCGACCTCGGCCAGCTGCCCGGGCTCGCCGATGATGTCGATGTCGCACTGCACGAACTGGCGGTACCGCCCCTTCTGCGGGCGCTCGGCGCGCCACACCGGCGCGATCTGCACCGAGCGGAAGACAGCCGGCAGCTCGGCGCGGTGCGAGGCGTAGAAGCGGGCGAGAGGCACCGTGAGGTCGAAGCGCAGGCCGAGGTCGGCGAGGGCGGACGCGTCGTCGACCGCCGCCAGGTCGTCGCGGGTGAGCCCTCGGCGCAGGACGCTGAAGGCGAGCTTCTCGTTGTCGCCGCCGAGCCCGGAGTGGAGGCGGTCGAAGTCCTCGACCACGGGCGTCTCGATCTCGTCGAACCCGTGGGAGGCGTACACGCGGCGGATGACGCCGAGCGCGTGCTCGCGCTTAGCCTTGTCGGCGGGGAGGAAGTCGCGCATGCCGCGGGGCGGGGTGATCGGGGAGGCCATGACGGCGATTCTCCCAGATCGGCCGGGGCGGGCCGGCGGACGCCTCAGTCCGCGCGCCGCTCCTGCTCCACCGCGCGGATCTCGTCCTGCAGGTCGCGCGTCACCGTGCGGAGCGCGCGCTCGGCGTCGAGCCCCTGGGCGCGGGCGGAGGCGACGATGGCCAGCAGCAGCGGGCCGAGGTCCTCCTCCGACTCGATGGGAAGCGGGCCCTGGCCGGCGTCCACGACGCCCAGCGAGGTCGCCTTGCCGATCACCTTGTCGGCCAGCGCGAGGGCGGGCATGCCCTGCGGGATCCCGTCGAGCACGCTCGTGCGGTGCGGCTTCTCGGTGCGCTTGAGCTCGTCCCACACCGCGATGACGTCGTCGGCCGTCTCGGCAGTGGCGTCGCCGAACACATGCGGGTGGCGGCCGATCATCTTGGCGTTCATGTGCGCCGCGACGTCCTCGATGGTGAAGGGCTCGGCGCTCTCGGCCGCCAGGTCGGCGTGGAAGAGAACCTGGTAGAGGACGTCGCCGAGCTCCTCGATCAGGTCGGCCCGGTCCCCCGCCTCGATCGCGTCGACGAGCTCGTGCGACTCCTCGATCAGGTAGCGCACGAGCGACTCGTGGGTCTGCTCGGCGTCCCACGGGCAACCGCCCGGGGCGCGGAGGACGTGGACGGTGCGGATGAGCTCGTCGAGCCGGGGATGCGCGGTCACCCCGCCATCCTCGCATCCGGTCCGGCCGCCGCCGCGGACATCCGGGCGGCGCGGGCGCCCGGGAGCCTCAGGCCCGCGCGAGACGCCGCCGCGCGACGAGGAGGCAGCCGCCGGCGACGAGCGGCACCGCGGCGAGGAGCCCGGGTGACGCCGCGACGGACACCGCGGTCGAGGCGCTGACGAGTGCACCCGCCAGGTTCCAGAGGACCACCGCGACTCCCGCGCCGTCCCCGATCGGGAGCGGCACCGGGCTGAGCAGCTGCGGCGGCAGCGGACCCCGGGTCGCGTCCATCGCCCGCGCGGCGACGGCGGCGACGGCGGTCGCGGCGGCCACCGGCACCGCCGCGCCCGGGAGCAGCAGCGAGGCGGCGAGGGCGCCGAGCACCGCGACTCCGACCGCGAGCACCAGAGGGAGCACGGCGTGCAGGAGGAGCAGCTCGAACGGACCGGGGGCGAGGAGCGCCGGCTGCCCCGCTGTCGCGGCGGCGTGGCGGAAGCCGTCGCTCCAGACGCCGGCGCCGAGGTAGGCGAGCACGCCCGCCGCGGCGGCCGGGAGTGCGAGGAGGGAGGACGGCACGACCGCGGCGAGCACGGCGGCGGCGCCGGCAACGGCCAGGGCGACGACCGCGACCGCTGAGCGGCCGGGAGTGCGCAGCGCGCCGATCGCGTCGCGCACCGGCACCGCGAGGGCGAACGGGGAGAGGCGGACCGCTCGGAGCCCCCGCCCGATCGCCGGGAGGGCGCGGTACCCGTCGAGCGACTCGGCGAGGTCGCCCGTCGCTCCGAGCCGGGCGGTCGCCGACCACTGCCGGGCCTGGGCGAGGAGGCGAGGCCCGCGCGCGGCGTCGAGCAGCCGGGGCGCCGCGGCCAGGAGGACCGCGGCCGACGCGAGCAGCACGGTCGCGGCGCGCACCTCCTCCGCTCCGCTCACGGCTGAGGCGAGGAGGCCGCCCGGCGTGGGCGCACCGGGCAGGAGGGCCCCGAGGACCGCGAGGGAGGCGAGGAGGCCCGCCGCGAGCGCGGGGAGGCGCGGGGGGAGGCACTGACCGGCGAGCCAGGCGACGGCGAGGAGGCCGGCGAACGCGGCGCCGCCGGCGACGGCCGCGAGGAGCGGCGCGGAGGCGGCGAGGGCGAGGAGCGACGCGACGGCGGAGCAGCCCGCCACGAGACCGGCCGACGCCCGGACCACGGGTCGGCGGAGCACCGACCAGCGGCGCAGATCGGTCGCGAGCAGCACGGCCGTGGTGTGCGGCTCGCCCACCGCGGGTCCGCGCACCCGGCCCAGGAGCACGGCGGCGGGCAGGGCGAGACCCGCGGCGAGGGCGATCAGCGGCTCCGGCGCGGCTCCCGCCTCGGCGGCGAGGAGCGCGAGGGCCCGGGCGACGGGGAGGACGACGACGAGGACGGTCATCGCGGCGAGGTAGCCCGCGTAGGCGCGCGGACTCGGCGGAGCCGCGGCGCGGTGCCGGTGCAGAGCCCGCACCTCGGCGACGCGAGCCCTCTCCGCGCGCGTCACGCCCGCTCCAGCTCGACGACCCGCGCGCCCAGACCCTGGATCAGCACAGGGCTGTGGGTCGCGACGACGAGTGCCCGGGACGCGGCTGCGCGCCGCAGGACTTCCGCCACCAGCGGCACCCGCTCGACGTCGAGCCGCTGCTCCGGCTCGTCGAGCAGCAGCACCGCCGAGGGCCGGGCCAGCACGAGCGCGAGGGAGAACAGCTGCGTCTGCCCGGAGGAGAGCTCGTGCGGGAAGCGGCGGGCGAGCGGAGCGAGCGCGAGCGCGTCGAGACCAGCCGCGGCCTCGCGGCGGGCGTCGGCGACCGGCGCGCCCCACGAGACGGCCACCATCGCGAGGTGCTCCTCGAGGGTCAGGTCCCGCTCGAAGGGAGGGGTGCCGATCAGGGCGGCGACGGCGCGGCGGTGGGCGGCGGACCGCTCCTCCGGGGCGCGCCCGGCCACCGCCACGACTCCCTCGCTCGGAGCGGTGAGGCCGGCGATCACCCGCAGGAGCGTGGTCTTGCCGGTGCCGTTGCGGCCCGTCACCGCGACGCGCTCCCCCGCCTCCACCTCGAGCGAGCACGGCGCGAGCAACTCGACGCCCGAGGCGCGGACCGCGACCCCGCGGACGGCGACCAGCGGGCCGGCGAGCGGCTCCGGCTCGCGGGGACGTCGGGCGGCGAGGAGCGGCATGCCCTCCATCCTGCCAGCGGGCCCTCCCGCAGCGGCGACGGCCGCCGGAGCGGAGCGGCGCTCCACCGGGGAGCGCCGCCCCGAGGACCTCAGACGGTGACCGGCTCCGGGAACAGCGAGTCCAGGAGCGACGCCACCCACTGGATGAGCGCCCGGTCGCCGAGCGGGACGCCGTCGAGCACGGGCATCGGCACGACGACCGCGTCGGCCTGCTGCAGGTACTTCGCGGTCGGGTACATCCGGCGCAGGCGCACCTGGATCGAGTCGGGCAGGTGAGCGGGAGCCACGCGGACGTTCGAGCCCATCGCGACCACGTCGCTGAGGCCCGCCTTCTGCGCGCGCATGCGCAGCCTCGACACCAGGATGAGGTTCTCGACCGCCTCGGGCAGCTCGCCGTAGCGGTCGGTCAGCTCCTCGACCACGAGGTCGATGCTCCCCTCCTTCGCCGTCGGCGACGACGCGGCCGACAGCTTCTGGTACGCCTCCAGGCGCAGCCGCTCGCTGTCGACGTACTCCTCCGGGATGCGCGCGTCGACGGGCAGCTCGAGCCGCAGCTCGGTCTGCCCCTCGGCGACCTCGCCGCGGAAGGTGTCGACGGCCTCGCCGATCATCCGCAGGTAGAGGTCGAAGCCCACGCCCTGGATGTGCCCGGACTGCTCGCCGCCGAGGAGGTTGCCCGCACCGCGGATCTCGAGGTCCTTCAGCGCGATCTGCATGCCGCCGCCGAGGTCCGAGTTGGCGGCCAGCGTCTGCAGCCGGTCGTGCGCGGTCTCGCTCAGCGGCTTCGTCTCGTCGTAGAGGAGGTAGGCGTAGGCGCGCTCGCGGCCGCGGCCGACCCGCCCGCGCAGCTGGTGCAGCTGCGAGAGACCGTACTTGTCGGCGCGGTCGACGATCAGCGTGTTGGCGTTCGGGATGTCGAGGCCGGTCTCGACGATCGTCGTCGACACCAGGACGTCGAACTTGCGCTCCCAGAAGTCGACGATGATCCGCTCGAGCTGCGACTCGCTGAGCTTGCCGTGCGCGACCGCGATCCGCGCCTCGGGAACCAGCTCGGCGAGCTGCGAGGCGACGCGGTTGATCGTCGAGACGCGGTTGTGCACGAAGAACACCTGGCCCTCGCGCAGGAGCTCCCGGCGGATCGCGGCCGACACCTGCTTCTCGGAGTAGGGGCCGACGAAGGTGAGGATCGGGTGGCGCTCCTCCGGCGGGGTCGCGAGGGTCGACATCTCGCGGATGCCGGTCACCGCCATCTCGAGCGTCCGCGGGATGGGCGTGGCGCTCATCGAGAGGATGTCGACGTTCTTCTTCAGCGCCTTGAGCTTGTCCTTGTGCTCGACGCCGAAGCGCTGCTCCTCGTCGATCACGAGCAGGCCGAGGTCCTTGAAGACGATGTTGTCGCTGAGGAGCCGGTGGGTCGCGATGACCATGTCGACGGTGCCGTCGGCCAGGCCCTCGATCGTCTCCTTCGACTCCTTCGCGCTCTGGAACCGGCTGAGCGCCCGCAGGTGGACGGGGAAGCCGGCGAAGCGCTCCTGGAACGTCTCGAGGTGCTGGCGGACGAGCAGCGTGGTCGGCACGAGCATCGCGACCTGCTTCCCGTCCTGGATCGCCTTGAACGCGGCGCGCACGGCGACCTCGGTCTTGCCGAAGCCGACGTCGCCCGAGAGCAGGCGGTCCATCGGGATCGGCCGCTCCATGTCGGCCTTGACCTCGTCGATGACGGTGAGCTGGTCGGGGGTCTCGGCGAACGGGAACGCCTCCTCCAGCTCGCGCTGCCAGGGGGTGTCCGGCGGGAACGCGTGCCCGCGGGAGGCCATCCGGGCGGAGTACAGCTTCACGAGCTCGACCGCGATGTCGCGGACCGCGCGGCGGGCCTTGCTCTTGGCCTGCGCCCAGTCGCTCCCGCCCATCTTGCTCAGCGCCGGAGCCTCGCCGCCGACGTAGCGGGAGAGCAGGTCGAGCTGGTCCGTGGGGACGAGCAGCTTGTCGCCGGGGAAGCCGCGCTTGCTGGGGGCGTACTCGAGCACCAGGTACTCGCGGCGCGTCTTGATCGCGTTGCGGCCCCCGCTGGAGACCTCGCGCTGCGAGAGCTCCACGAACCGGCCGATGCCGTGGGTGGCGTGCACCACGAAGTCGCCGGGGGTGAGCTGCAGCGGGTCGACGACGTTCTTGCGGCGCGACGCGAGCTTCTTCACCGCGCGGGAGTCGTAGCCGACGGTGCGGCCGTAGAACTCCGTGTCGGTGAGCAGGGCGAGCTTCGCCTCCTCCACCTCGAAGCCGTGGTCGACGGAGGCCTGGACCACGTAGGCCAGGCCCGTCTCGAGCCCAGCGGGGAGGTCGGCGACGATGCGGGCGGCGACCTCGTGCTCGGCGAGGACCTGGTCGGTGCGCTCGACCGTGCCGGTGCCGGGCGCGGTCAGGACCACGGTCCAGCCGTCGGCCAGGCGCGCGCGGACATGGGCGAGGGCGCCCTCGACGCTCGCCCCGAATCCGGGGACCGGCTCGCCCTCGACGCGGACGGCGAGGATCTCGTCGATCCCGAGCTCCTCCGGCAGCACCTCGGCCTCGCCCGCGGCGGGGCCCTGGCGGAACGTGCTCATCGTCCACCAGGGGTGGTCGGGAGCGTCGGCGCCCGGGGCGCTGAGCTTCACGGAGTCGCGGAGCGCGCCGAGCGAGATGAACTCGCCCGAGGCGAGGTCGATGGGGGCCTCGGCGCCGGCGGTCGCCGCGCTCCAGGCCGCCTGCAGGAACTCGCGGTTCGTCTCGGCGAGGCTGATCGCCCGCGTCGCCACGCGCTCGGGGGCGAGGACCGCGACGGCCGCCCCCTCGGGCAGGTAGTGCGAGATCGGGACCAGCCGCTCGAGCAGCGCGGGGGCGAGCGACTCCATCCCCTCGACCGGGATGCCCTCGGCGATCTTCGCGAGCATCGCCGACAGGCTCGGGAACTCGTGCAGCATCTCGCGGGCCCGCTGCCGCACCGCCGGCACCAGCAGCAGCTCGCGGCTCGGCGGGAGGACCACCGAGTCGGCCTCGCCCGGGAGCGAGCGCTGATCGGCCACGGAGAAGCCGCGGATGGAGTCGACCTCGTCGCCGAAGAAGTCCACTCGGCTCGGATGCTCGGCCACCGCCGGGAAGACGTCGAGGATGCCGCCGCGCACGGCGAACTCGCCGCGGCGCGTGACCATGTCGACCCGAGCGTAGGCCAGGTCGACCAGCTCGGAGGAGATGCGGCCGAGGTCGTAGCCGCGGGCGCCCTTCACGAGTCGGATCGGCTCGATGTCGGCGAGGTTGTCGGCGACCGGCTGCAGCGCCGCGCGCACGGAGGCGACCACCACGAGGGGCCGCTCGCCCGACCACTGCTTCATCCGCCGCAGCGCGTCCAGGCGCCGCCCCACGATCTCGGCGCTCGGGCTGAGGCGCTCGTGCGGCAGCGTCTCCCAGGCCGGGAACTCGACGACGTCCGCGTCCGGCAGCATGCAGCCGAGGGAGGCGCGCACGTTCTCGGAGTCGCGGCCCGTGGCCGTGACCACCAGCGCCGCCTGCGGGCGTCCCGCCTCCGCGCGCCTCTCGATCAGCCCCGCGAGCAGGGGGACCCGGAGGCCGTCGGCCACCGAGAAGTCGGCGTCCCGCACCGCGTACGCGAGAGCATCGTCGAACGTGGAGGCGCGCGACAGCGCCGAGATGATCTCGTTGAGGGGCACGGATCCAGTTTACGGCCGCCCCGCGGTCCGACCGCCGAGGGAACCCCGAACCGTCGAGGGAGCCCGGCGCTGCGGTCTCCCTCGCCGTCCGGGGTGCCCTCGGTGGAGGGCGGGTCAGGCGCTGGTGTGGAACTTCAGCTGGGCGGCGGAGAGGCCGGAGTCGGCGATGAGCTCGACGGCGTCGGCGGCGTCCGAGACCAGGATCGGGAGCGCCTCGCGCTCCGGGCCGGCGAAGTCCTTCAGCACGAAGTCGGCGGCCTGCTGGCGGCCCGGCGGGCGGCCGATGCCGACCCGCACGCGCAGGAACTCGGCTCCTCCGGTCGCCGCGAGGATGTCGCGGATGCCGTTGTGCCCCCCGTGACCGCCGCCCTGCTTGAGGCGCAGGGTGTCGAAGGGGATGTCGAGCTCGTCGTGCACGACGATCAGGTGCGCCGGGTCGACCGAGTAGAAGTCGAGCAGCTGCGCCGTCGGCCCGCCGGAGAGGTTCATGAAGCTGTTGGGCTTGCCCAGCACGAGCTTCGGCCCGCCCGGGCGGAGGAAGCCCTCGGCGACCACGGCGTTGGCGCGGTTGTGCCGGCGGAACGAGCCGCCGATCCGCGTCGCAAGCTCGTCGAGCACCATCTGACCGACGTTGTGCCGGTTGCGCGCGTACTGCGCGCCCGGGTTGCCCAGTCCGACGACCAGCCAGGTGTCACCCATGTCGTTCCTCTTCCTCGGGGGCGGCGGAGGGACTCCCCCGCCGGACGCGGAACGGGCCCGCCGCGGCTGCGAGCGGGCCCGTTCCCGGGGTGGTGCGGACTACTCCGCGGTCTCGGCGACGACGTCGCCCGAGGCCGGGGTCTCGTCGTCCTCGCCCAGGTCCTGCTCGACCTCGGCGGTGACGTTGACGATGAGGATCTCGGCGTCGGTGACCAGCGTGGCGCCCTCGGGGAGCGTGACGTCGGCGGCGGTGATCTGCGTGCCGGCCTCGAGGCCCTCGACGGAGACGACGATGTTCTGCGGGATGCGCGTGGCGTCGACCTCGAGCGAGAGGGTGTTCGACTCGATCGAGACGAGGGTGCCGGGAGCGGCGTCGCCCTCGACGTGCACGGGGATGTCCACCTCGACCTTCTCGCCCTTGTTGATGACGACGAGGTCGATGTGCTCGATGATCTGGCGCACCGGGTCGCGCTGGATGTCCTTCACCAGCGTCGTCTGCGCGGCGCCCTCGATGTCGAGCTCGAGGATCGCGTTCGCCTTGCGGGTGAGCAGGAGCACCTGGTGGCCCGGGAGGGTGAGGTGCTGGGGCTCGGTGCCGTGACCGTAGAGGACCGCGGGGATCTTGTCCTGCGCGCGGATCTTGCGGGCGGCGCCCTTGCCGAACGAGGTGCGGACCTCGACGACGACCTTGTTGGTCAGTTCAGCCATGATGTTCTCCTTGGGCGGCGCGCACGCCACCGGATCGGGTCGTGGCCTGCGGCCACGGACGGTTTGTCGACTCGAACGCATGTCAGCGTGAGGAGAAGTCCGTGGCGCCCCGTGGGGGCCTCGCCTGCTTCCACCGCGTCGATCACGGATGCACGTGCATCCCTCGCCGAAGTTCAGCTGCCGATCCTACCCGGCATCGCGGCCGCCCGCCAGCAGGCGGTCGCGCCGCCGGACTCGGAGCCGGACGTCCAGGCGGACCGCCTACCGTGCGGGTATGACGAGCGACGACTTCGGCTCCTACGTCGAGAAGAACGGCTTCCACCGCGACACGAACTACATCCCGACGCGGATCACCGCCGACGGCCGCGACGGGTACCCGGTGGAGGCCGGGCGCTACCGCCTCGTGGTCTCCCGCGCCTGCCCGTGGGCGAACCGCGCCGTGATCGTGCGGCGCCTGCTCGGTCTCGAGGACGCCCTCTCGATGGGCATCTGCGGGCCCACGCACGACAAGCGCAGCTGGACCTTCGACCTCGATCCGGGCGGGGTCGACCCGGTGCTGGGCATCCCCCGCCTCCAGGACGCGTTCTTCGCCCGCTTCCCCGACTACCCGCGCGGGATCACCGTCCCGGCCCTCGTGGACATCCCGAGCGGCCAGGTCGTCACGAACGACTACCCGGTGATGACGCTCGACTTCTCCACCGAGTGGACCGCGTTCCACCGCGACGGCGCCCCCGACCTCTACCCCGAGGAGCACCGCGAGGAGATCGACGAGATCGCCGAGCTGGTCTTCCACGACGTGAACAACGGCGTCTACAAGTGCGGCTTCGCCGGGTCGCAGCGCTCCTACGACCGGGCCTACGACCGCCTCTGGGCGCGGCTGGACTGGCTGGAGGAGCGGCTGAGCACCCGCCGCTACCTGGTCGGCGACACCATCACCGAGGCGGACGTGCGGCTCTTCACGACGCTCGCCCGCTTCGACGCCGTCTACTACAGCCACTTCAAGGCCAACCGGAACCTGCTGTCGGCGATGCCCGCGCTCTGGGGCTACGCCCGGGATCTGTTCGCCACTCCGGGGTTCGGCGACACGATCGACTTCACCCACATCAAGTCGCACTACTACGAGGTGCAGCGGGACATCAATCCGACCGGCGTCGTCCCCAAGGGCCCGGACCTCTCCGGCTGGCTCGTCCCCTCGCGCCGCGAGGAGCTCGGCGGCCGCCCGTTCGGCGACGGCACTCCCCCGCCGCCGCCGATCCCGTCGGAGCGCGTCCCCCTCGGCCACGGCGCCTGACCGGTTCCGGTCGCGGTCGTCGCGGCGCGCGCAAGACCGTGCGCGCGCCGCACGACCGATGTGCAGCCGGGAGACGGCTCGGACCCGGGCTCCCCGGAGCGACCCGGGGCTAGCCTGGGCTCGCCCCTGAACGCGAACGTCGAGGAGAACCGTGTCTGACAAGCCCACCGCCACAGCCAACATCGGAGTCGTCGGTCTGGCGGTGATGGGCTCGAACCTCGCCCGCAACCTCGCCAGCCGCGAGGGCAACACGGTCGCGGTGTTCAACCGCTCCTACGGCCGCACCGAGACCCTCATCACGGAGCACCCGGAGGCGGGCTTCGTCGCGTCCGAGACCATCGAGGACTTCGCCGCCTCGCTCGCCACCCCGCGCACCGCGATCATCATGGTCCAGGCCGGCCGCGGCACCGACGCCGTGATCGAGCAGCTGACGAAGGTCTTCGAGCCCGGCGACATCATCGTCGACGGCGGCAACGCGCTCTTCACCGACACCATCCGCCGCGAGAAGGCCGTCCGCGAGACCGGCATCCACTTCGTCGGCACCGGCATCTCCGGCGGCGAGGAGGGCGCGCTCAAGGGCCCGTCGATCATGCCCGGCGGCTCGGTCGAGTCCTACAGGACCCTCGGCCCGATCCTCTCGTCGATCGCCGCGGTCGCCGAGGGCGAGCCCTGCGTCACCCACATCGGCACCGACGGCGCCGGCCACTTCGTCAAGATGATCCACAACGGCATCGAGTACGCCGACATGCAGCTCATCGCCGAGGCGTACGACCTGCTCCGCACCGTCGGGGGACACGAGCCCGCCGCCATCGCCGAGGTCTTCGACGCCTGGAACAAGGGCGACCTCGAGTCGTACCTCATCGAGATCACCGCCGAGGTGCTCCGCCAGGTCGACGCCGACACCGGCAACCCCTTCATCGACGTCGTCCTCGACCAGGCCGGCTCGAAGGGCACCGGCGTCTGGACCGTGCAGAACGCGCTCGACCTCGGCGTCCCCGTCGGCGGCATCGCCGAGGCCGTCTTCGCCCGCGCCGTGTCCTCCCACCCCGAGCAGCGCGAGGCCGTGCAGGCCCGCGTCACCTCGCGCCCGACCCCGGTCGAGAAGTACGAGGGCTTCGAGGACGACGTGCGCGCCGCGCTCTACGCCTCCAAGGTCGTCGCCTACTCGCAGGGCTTCGACGCGATCATCGCCGGGGCCGAGAAGTACGGCTGGGAGATCGACAAGGGCGCGGTCGCCAAGATCTGGCGCGCGGGCTGCATCATCCGCGCCCAGTTCCTCAACCGCATCGTCGACGCCTACGACGAGAACGCCGGCATCACGACCCTTCTCGAGGACCCGTACTTCGCCGAGGCCGTCGCGAACGGCGAGGCCGCCTGGCGCCGCATCGTCTCGACCGCCGCGCTCTCGGGCGTGCCGATCCCCGGCTTCGGCGCCGCGCTGTCGTACTACGACTCGCTCGCCTCCAAGCGCCTCCCGGCCGCTCTCGTGCAGGGCCAGCGCGACTTCTTCGGAGCGCACACCTACAAGCGCGTCGACAGGGAGGGCACCTTCCACACGCTGTGGTCGGGTGACCGCACCGAGGTCGAGCAGGACCCCTCCACGCACTGACCTGCGTCGCACGAGGAAGGCGCCCCCGCCCGCAGGATCCACGGATCCTCGGGCGGGGGCGCCTTCCTCGTTGCGGAGAGAGCTCCCCTGTCGTCAGCGGAGCCGGGCGGTGGCGTCCGGCTCCCCGAGCGGGCGCTCGACGCCCGGGCCGGCTGACCCCTCAGGTCCGGAACGCCCGCGCGATCAGGAGCGCCGCCAGGAGCACCGCTGCGGCGGCCGCCGTGGCCGCCGGGAGGGCGAGCAGGAGCAGCAGCGAGACCGCGGCCGACGCGAGGGCGGGCCCGCTCGCCCCGGCCGCTCCGTGTTCGAGGCGCCGCACGATGGTCGCCACCAGCAGAGCGGCCACGGCGAAGGCGAGCAGCGCGTCGGCGTCGAGGATCACGACCGCGAGCACGGCGACCAGGCAGAGGACGAGCTGGGCCGCCGCCGGCACGCCGGTCCTGCGGTTCCTGGTGGCGAGCACTGCCGGGATCTCCCCCGCGCCGGCGAGACGGACGAGGGCGCGCGCATCCCTCCTCCCGAGGTCGAGGAGCGCGAGCAGGACCGCGATCACCGCGGCGGCCCCGACGAGCCCGGACGCGGGCGTGCCCCGGGTGACAGCGCTCAGGGGGGTCTCCGAGGACGCGAGGACCTCGGGACCGGCCGCCAGGAGCAGACCGGTGCCGAGCGCGGCGGCGGCCGCCGTGGCGATCCCGATGCGCAGCAGGGCGGGGCGGAGAGCCGTCACCGCGCCGGAGCGGGAGGTCGGCAGGAGGATCAGGAGCAGGGCCGCGGCGGTGCCGGCTCCCAGCGGCCCTCCGTTGCGCAGCGGGTCGAGCGGCGCGGGGTCCGGAGGGGACACCAGCACGATCACGGCGGCGGCGGCCAGCAGGACGACGACCGCACCGACGAGGAGCAGGACCGGGCGAGCGGGGAGGCGCCCGCCGCGCAGACCGAAGAGCGCGACGGCCACGAGCAGCAGGACGGCCAGGGGCCGGGCCGCTCCCCCGAGGACCGACTGGGCCGCGGTCAGGGCCAGCGCGGCCGAGGCGAAGGCGCGCCCGACGATCCCGAGCCACTCGGAGGAGGGGCCGTCGTGGACGGTGCGCCCGGCATCGGCGACGGCGCTCAGGGCCGCGGCGGCCGCAGCGACGGCGAGCCCGAGGAGCAGCCACCAGCCCGCCGCGGCGGCGGCCGGCGACCAGACCAGGAAGACCGCCGCCAGGGCGAGGGTCGCATCCGAACGCTGGGGCACGGCCTCACCCTAGGCGGTGGAGCCGGGGCGGGACCCGGGTGCGCTCTGCAGGGCGCACCCGGGGCGCGGGGTCCTACGCGTCGCCGTCGAACATCGACGTCACGGAGCCGTCGTCGAAGACCTCGTGGATGGCGCGGGCCAGCAGCGGAGCGATGGGCAGGATCGTCAGGCGGTCCCAGGTCTTCTCCGGCGGCAGCGGCAGGGTGTCGGTGACGACGACCGAGTCGATGAATTCCGAGCTCAGGAGCTCGACCGCCGGGTCCGAGAAGACGGCGTGGGTGGCCGCGACGACCACGCCGATCGCGCCCGCCTTCTTCAGCGCCTCGGCCGCCTTCGCGATGGTGCGCCCGGTGTCGATGAGGTCGTCGACGAGGAGGCAGACGCGGCCCTTCACCTCGCCGACGATCTCGTGGACGGAGACCTGGTTGGCGACCTTCGGGTCGCGGCGCTTGTGGATGATCGCCAGCGGGACGCCGAGCTTGTCGCTCCAGATGTCGGCGACGCGGACGCGGCCCATGTCGGGCGAGACGATGGTGAGGGTCGAGGGGTCGAGCTTCTCGCGGAAGTGCTCGAGCAGCACCGGCATCGCGAAGAGGTGGTCGACGGGGCCGTCGAAGAAGCCCTGGATCTGCGCCGCGTGCAGGTCGACCGACATGATCCGATCGGCTCCCGCCGCCTTGAAGAGGTCCGCGACGAGGCGGGCCGAGATCGGCTCGCGGCCGCGGCCCTTCTTGTCCTGGCGCGCGTAGGGGTAGAAGGGGGCGACCACGGTGATCCGCTTGGCGGAGGCGCGCTTGAGCGCGTCGACCATGATCAGCTGCTCCATCAGCCACTCGTTGATCGGGGACGTGTGCGACTGGAGGACGAACACGTCGCCTCCGCGGACCGACTCGCCGTAGCGGACGTAGAGCTCGCCGTTGGCGAAGGTGCGCCCCTCGGTCGTGACGAGCTCGGTCCCGAGCTCGGCGGCGACCGCTTCCGCCAGTGCCGGATGCGCCCTCCCCGAGACGAGGACCAGGCTCTTCTTGTTGCTGGCGGTGATGCCGGTCACTGTGCTCCGCTTCCTCCGGTGGGCGCCTGGTCGGATCCGGTGGGATCCGACGCCAGGGCCGCCTCGGCGGCGTCGGCCGCTGCGGTGCCCGGACGGTGGGTCTGCACCCACCCGGCCATGTTGCGCTGCGGAGCGACGGTGATCCCGAGGGCTCCGGCGGGGATGTCCTTGCGGATGACCGTGCCGGCGCCCGTGTACGCTCCGTCACCGATTCTAACGGGGGCGACGAAGACGTTGTGCGACCCCGCACGCACGTGCGAGCCCACCACGGAGGACGCCTTGCTCACCCCGTCGTAGTTGGCGAAGATCGAGCCGGCGCCGATGTTCGACTCCTCGCCGATGACCGCGTCGCCGACGTAGGAGAGGTGCGGGACCTTCGATCCCTCGCCGATCACGGCGTTCTTGGTCTCGACGTAGGTGCCGATCTTGCCGCGGGCGCCGAGCACGGTGCCGGGGCGGAGGAACGAGAACGGGCCGACCTGGGCCTTCGCGCCGATCACGGCGAGCGTCGCGTCGGAGCGCTTCACGACCGCGTCCTCGCCGACCTCGCAGGAGTCGAGCGTGGTGTCCGGGCCGATGACCGCGCCGGTGGCGATGACGGTCGGGCCCTTGATCTGCGTGCCCGGGAGGATCTCGACGTCCGGGGCGAGGACCGCGTCCACGTCGATCCAGGTGGTCGCCGGGTCCTGGATCGTGACGCCCTCGAGCTGCCAGCGGCGCACGATGCGCGCGTTGAGCTCGAGCGCCGCGTCGGCGAGCTGGGCGCGGTCGTTGATCCCGGCCACGAGCCAGCGGTCCTGCACGGGGACGGCCTCGATCGCGCGGCCGGCGGCCTTGAGCGCGGCGGCGGCGTCGGTGAGGTACTTCTCCCGCTGAGCGTTCTCGGTGCCGATCGCGCCGATGACCGAGCGGAGCGCGGCGGCGTCGAAGGCGTAGACGCCGGCGTTGATCTCGGTGAGGTCGAGCTCGTCGGGGCTGGCGTCCTTCTGCTCCACGATGGAGGCGAAGGCTCCGTCGGCGCCGCGGACGATCCGGCCGAAGCCGGTCGGGTCCTCGAGCACGCAGGAGAGCATGGTGAGCGCGTTCGCCGCGGCGAGGTGCTCGTCGAGCAGGCGGCGGAGGGTCGGCGCGTCCAGCAGCGGGACGTCGGCGCTCAGCACGACGACCGTGCCGGCGAAGGACTCCGGGAGCGCCGCGAGGCCCTGCTCGACCGCGCGGCCGGTGCCGGGCGTCTCGTCCTGGTCCACCACCAGCGCGGAGGGCGTGTGCTCGAGGACGGCCTCGGCGACCCGGTCGCGCTCGTGGCGCACCACGGTGACGACGTGCGCCGCGTCGAGCGAGGCGGCCGTGTCGAGCACGTGCCCGAGCAGCGGCCTCCCGGCGAGGCGGTGCAGGACCTTCGGGGTGCGGGACTTCATGCGGGTGCCCTGGCCTGCCGCCAGGATCACGACGGCGAGCGTGCTGTCTGCCATGTTCTTCGCGTTCTCCTCCGTGAGCGCACCGTCCTGGTGCCGCTCCGCCACCAGGATTCGAACCTGGACCGGACAGCTCCAAAGGCTGCCGTGCTGCCGTTACACCATGGCGGACCGCGCGATCGCGCGCCGTCCATCCTGCCATCCCCGGACCCAGGCGTCGACGATCCCGTCGACCTCGTCATTCGCACTCACCCGTCCATTGTGGCGGCTGGGCGGCTCGGGGGACGCCGGGAGGCGGACGG
>NZ_PSTM01000035.1:0-21356 GCF_002930875.1 Rathayibacter sp. AY1A5
CAAAGGACGAGGAGAGTCGCATGAGCCCCGCACCGTCGGCGCCCGACACCCGCTACAGCCGCTACCTCCGTCGCGAGGCCCGCGAGCGCGAAGGCCGCATCCGGCCCGCCGCACCCGCGCAGCCCTCGGCTCCCGCTCCGGTGCACCCCGCCCCGGAGGGATCGTTCTCGTCCCGCCGCGACCGCCGCGAAGCGGAGGGGCACCGGCTCCGCACCGCGCCCGCCCGCCGCGGGGCCTCCTTCTTCCGCCCGTCCCCGCGCACGCTGGCGCTCGCCGTCTCCGGCGGGCTCGTCGTCGTGGCCGTCGCGTCGAGCCTGAGCCTCACCGTCGGCACCGGCTCCTCGGCCGAGTCGGCCACCGCGACGCCCTCCGCTGCTCCGACCTCGACCAGCGTCGCCGTGCTCCCCGCGACCACCGCCTCCGCCCGGGTCGTCCTCAGCTCCGTCTCCACCACCTCCGGCACCGTCGCCGGCGGCACGAGCGTGACGCTCGAGGGATCGAACCTGGACTCGGTCGCCACCGTCCGCTTCGGCGAGGCCGAGGGCAGCGTCGCGGTCGACAACCCCGACCAGATCACGGTCACCGCCCCTCCGGCCGACGGAGAGGCAGCGGGCGAGGTCCCGGTCGCCTTCTTCGACGCCGACGGTCAGGCCATCACGTTCGACGCGGTCACCGACTCCGCCGCGGCGGTCACCGTCGACGGGACCCCGGCCGACGCGGTGCAGCCGGCCGTCGACACGTCGGGCGCCGCGGAGGGCACGACGGCCGAGGCCTCGACCGACCTCGCCGCCCCGACCGCGACCGCCACTCCCAGCCCCGCCGCGACCGGCGTGCTCGCCAGCACGAAGGTCGTCGCCTCGGCGATCACCTTCGCCTACACGCCCGACCCGGCGATCGAGGCCGCGAAGGCCCAGGCTGCGCTGGACGCGAGCCGCCTGGCCTCGCAGCTCGACTACCTCTCCACCTACTGGAACGACTACAACTCGGCCCAGTACGGCGTGATCTCGGGCAACGACTGCGTCAATTTCACCTCGCAGTCGCTGATCGCCCGCGGCTGGGAGATGGACGGCGAGTGGAGCTACTCCTCCTCCGGCGGCTACAGCTCCGCCTGGGCGTCGTCGACAGCGTTCAACGCCTACCTCGCCGCGCACCCCGAGCGCGCGACCGCCATCCCCGACTCCGAACGGAGCCGGGTGAAGCCGGGCGACATCGTCCAGTTCGACTGGGACGGCTCGGGCGACTGGGACCACACGGGCGTCGTGACCAGCGTCGACGGCGACAGGATCCTCTACTCCTCGCACACCGCCGACAACCACGACCAGAGCATCGACGCGGCCTCCGCCGGCCGGATCATGTTCTGGGGCGTCTGACGCTCGACGCACCCGCTCCACGCACGACGACGGGGCCGCCACCGCTGATGCGGTGACGGCCCCGTCGAGGTTCCGGTCAGATCACTTCTTGAAGACGTCCTTGACGTCCTCGCCGACCTTCTTGGTGTGGGCCTTGGTCTGGTCGGCGTGGCCATCGGCCTCGAGGCGCTCGTTGTCCGTCAGCTTGCCGACGGCCTCCTTGGCCTTGCCGACCAGGTTCTCGGCTGCGTTGCGGATCTTGTCGTCTGCACCCATGAGGGGCTCCTTCTGTTCGGTGTGACCATCCGCCGGCGGGTGCCGGGGAAGCTGCGGGACCGGGGTCAGGCGACCCGGTCCTCCTTGGAGAAGCCGGCCCGGGCGCTCGAGGCGACCTCGAGCAGGACCGGCAGGCGGGCGCCGAGCAGGGCGTCGAGCGCGTCGACCTCCTGGTGCACGGCGTCGACCACGGTGCGGGGCGAGACGCCGCCGCGGGGGAGGACGCGCACCTTCAGCGCCGTCTCGGAGCCGTGGCGGTAGGCCGCGACCGTGACGTCGAGGAGCTCCGTCCGGCCCGCGAGGGCCGTCTCGAGGACGTCCTCCGCGAAGCCGGTCGCGATCTCGATCCCTCCGGCGGGCGCGCCCTCGGCCTCGTCGCGGAGGACGGTGCCGGTGCGGCCGTGACCGTGGGCGAAGGCCATCACCAGCGCGAGGACGATGCCGAGGAGGCAGATCCCGACGACGGCGTAGAGCGGCCACAGGACGGCGGCATCGCTCCAGGCGGTGCCCTCCTCGGGGGAGAGGCGCGAGACCAGGGCCGCGCCCTCGCCGTCGGCGAAGGAGAGGACGGAGTCGCGGACCGGCTGCGAGACGGCGATCAGGACGGCTCCGGCGCTGACCAGCGCGAGCACGAGGCCCACGACGAGCAGGACGAGCCGGTTGACGAAGCGGTTGCTCGTGGTCATCAGATCCTCCCGGAGGTCGAGACGCGGACGGTGGAGCGCGGGGCGGGCTTCGCGCCGATGCGGGCGAGCTCCTCGTCGACGGCGCTCTGCACGGCGTCGCGGTCGACCGCGATGCCGGAGGCGGGGGTCACCTCGACCAGTGCGGTGCGCCGCCCGAGCGAGGCGCGGGTGTCCTCGCGGCGGGAGTGGGCGGCCGTGCGGGCTGCGCGGGCCAGGGAGGAGGCGATCACGCCGTCGTCCACGACCACGGCGAGGCGGTCGTCGTCCACGGTGTGGCGGGCCCGGGCCCCGGGCGCCAGTGCGAGCACCAGCAGGACCAGGGCGAGGACGCCCGCGCCGACGGCCACGCCGATGAGGGCGGGGTTCGCCAGCGACGCGACTCCGACGATCGCGCCCAGCAGGGCGGACGGTGCGGCGAGCAGGGGCGCGGCGCCGAGGATCGCGAGCACCGCCTCCGTGCCGACATAGGCCGCGACCAGGGAGATGAGCACCAGGACGACGATCTGCGCGGCGGAGCGGGACTTGTGGGTCTCGCGACGGAGGTAGCGGCTGTAGCGGGTGTCGGGCGCCGACGGTGCGGGGCTCATGCGACTCTCCTCGTGCTTCGGGTGCGGGTGCCCGTGACCCGGATGTCGATCCGGCTGACGGTGCGCCCGGTCAGCGCCTCCATGCGGGAGGCGATGCGGGTGCGATCGCCGTGCAGGCGCTCGAGCAGGGAGCCGCCGGCCGGGGCGGTGCCCGGCTCGACGACGACCGGCGCGGTCACCGCGAGGGCGAGGCCGCCCCGGTCATCGGAGAGGCGGACGCGGATCGCGGAGACCTCCACGCCCAGCTCCTCGTGGACGATCGCCACGGCGGCGCGCTCGATGGAGCGGACGGTGATGGTGACGGTGCCCGCCACCGGCGATGCGGGACGCGTGTCGAGAGCGGTCACGGTGGGCTCCTAGCGGGAGGTGGTGCGGCCGCGGAACACGTCCACGAGGCTGCGCACGTCGAGGGTGCCGTCGGCGATGCGGGCGATCACGACGCCGAGGGCCATGAAGAGGGCGGTGAGGACGAAGCCCCAGAATCCGAACATCAGGGCCGCGAAGGCGAGGATCGCGCCGACCACGACACCGAGGACGGTGCTGCGGCCGCCGGGGGCGGTGGGCGCGGGGCGCTGGAAGTCGCTCATCGGACGCGGCTCTCGGTGGCCTCGTCGTCCTTGTCGTCGCCGGGGATGTGCACGTCGACGACGGCGACGTTGATCTCGGAGACGGCCATGCCGACGAGCTCGGTGATGGCCTCGGAGACGGCGGCGCGGACGGAGTCGGCGACCTTCTGCATCGGCACGGGGTACTCGACGACGATGGTCACGTCGGCCGCGACCTGGGTCTCGCCGACCTCGACGCTCACGCCCTGGGCGTGGTCGGCGCCGCCGACGGCCTGGCGGATCGCGCCGAAGGCACGGGCGGCGTTGTTGCCGAGGGCGAAGACGCCGGGCACCTGGCGGGCCGCGATGCCGGCGACCTTTGCCACGACGCTGTCGTCGATGACCGTGGTGCCCTGGGCGGTGCCGGAGGTCCGCGAGCCGCCGAGGCTCGTGACCGTGTCGACGGAGGTCTTGTCGACGCGGGTGGTGGAGGGGGTGCGCGTGGTGTCGCTCATGAGGTCTCCTGGACGTCTCATCGGCTGCCGTTGCTGAGCAGACCGGGGTCGAAGGCCCGGCGGGAATCCGGTCGGGCTGTGCTTTCATGAGTGAGACGGAGCCCGGACGGCGTTCGTCACGGTGCTCGGCGGACTTTTTCCTGAGCGTCACCTGAGAGGCGGCCCGAGGCCGCGTGAGCGGAGAGGGAGGAGGCGCCGTGCCCGGACTGGAAGCGGCGAGCGACGCGCTGCTCGCCGAGCGCTCCGCCGAGGGCGACGTGCGCGCCTTCGAGGTGCTCGTCAAGCGGCACCAGTCGATCCTCCGCGCCTACGCCTGGCGCCTCACCGGCTCGCAGGCCGACGCCTCCGACGCCGTGCAGAACGCGCTGATCACGGTCTGGGCGCAGCTCCCGCAGCTCAAGGAGCCGGCGAGCGTGCGCAGCTGGATGATGCGGATCGTCAGCCGCTCCAGCGTCGACCTGCTGCGCCAGCGCCGCCCGACCGACGACGTCGACGCCGTGGAGCATCCCCCGGCCCGAGAGCCCGGCCCGTTCGAGGCCGCCGAGCAGAGCGACGCCATGCGGGCTCTCGCGCACGCCCTGTCCGAGCTGCCGGAGTCGCAGCGTCAGTGCTGGGTGCTGCGCGAGGTCGGCGGGGAGTCGTACAACGAGATCGCCGATCACCTCGGTCTCACGGTGACCGCCGTGCGGGGCAAGCTCGCCCGCGCGCGCGAGTCGCTGGTCGTGGCGATGGAGGACTGGCGATGAGGGAGCAGACGCGATGAACGCGGACCAGGGTCCCGGCGACGGGCCGGAGCGCGCGGGGGAGCACGACGTCGTGCTGCCGCCCGCGCTCGAGCAGGAGGCGGACGCGACGGAGCAGGAGGGCGACGGCATCGGCATCGACGAGCTGAGCGACTACCTCGACCGCGGGCGCACGCCGTACGACCCCGCCATCGAGGAGTCGCCGGAGCACCGGCGCACTCTGCGCGCCCTCGAGCGCGTGCGCGCCCTCTCCGGCGCGCTCATCGACGACGACGCCGCACGCCTGCCCGCGCCGGAGGAGAGCTGGTTCGGCTCGATCCTCACCCAGGTGCGCCGCGAGTCGCGGGCCGGACGCGACATCCCACTGGCGAGCGTCCAGCCCGACGTGGCGCTCACGATCACCGAGGGAGCGGTCCGCGGACTCGTGCGCGAGGCGGGCGACAGCGTCGCCGGCGTGCTGGTCGGCCGCTGCCGCCTGGTCGGCGACATCGCCGAGCCGGGCGCGGAGGTCGTGGTGGAGCTGACGATCTCGGTCTTCTGGGGGGTGCCGATCGCCGAGGCGGCCCAGCAGGTGCGCGAGCGCGTGCACTCGCGGCTGCTGACCCAGACCGAGCTGCGGGTGTCGAGGATCGACGTCCGCGTGGAGGACGTCTACGTCCCCGGGACGGAGGAGTCGTGAGCGGCCTCGAGGCGGCGGCCCCGGTCGATCCGGTGTCCGCGCTCGCTGCGGAGCTGCGCGCCCTGGACGGTGTCGCGACCCTGATGCCGGCCAGGCCCGAGGTGCGCGACGTGCTCGCGCATGCGGCGACGGCGCTGAGCGCGACCGGGATCGTGGTCGAGCCGCTGGGCACCGCGAGCGGCGGCACGTTCGCCGATCCGGTCCTGGTCCGCGTCGCGGGGGACGAGGTGTTCGTGGCCGTCGACCTCTGCGTGACCGCTGAGGCGTCCGCGCCGGACGTGGCGCGCGCGATCGGAGCCGCGGTGCGCGAGTGGTGCGTCCGGGTGCATCCGGAGTTGCGGCCGCGGGTGACCGTCCGGGTCGCCGCGATCGACTAGCCGGATCGGGGAGCGGGCGCGGCTGTCCGCAGGGCGGGACGCCTCGCCGTGAGGAGCGGAGCCGGGCCGGGCGGTCCCGTGCTTCTTCGGAGTGCACCGTGCCGACCGGAGCGACGGTGCTGCGGGCCGCCCGAGGTCGGTGTCCGCGCCGTCTCCCCCTGAGGAGCTTCCCGCTCAGGCGAGCCTCCCCGAAGAGCTTCCCGCTCAGGCGCGCTCGGCGAGGAACGCGTCCGTCTCGGCCGCCGTCGGCGCGGACACCGCCGCTCCGGCGCGTGTGACCGAGATCGCCGCGGCCGCGCTCGCCCAGCGGGTGAGGGCGACCAGCTGCTCCGGATCGTCGAGCCGTGCTCCCGTGGCGGCGAGCCGGGCCGAGAAGGCGCCGCAGAAGGTGTCGCCGGCGCCGGTGGTGTCCACGGCCTCCACCCGGAAGGCCGGGGTGCGCACCGGCTCGCGGTCGCGGACCGCCACGACGACGCCGTCGGAGCCGAGGGTGACCAGCACGAGCGGCACCAGCGCGGTGAGGGCAGCGGCGAGCGCGTCGTCGTCGGCGGCGGTGATGCCGCGATCGGCGGCGAGCTCGCGGGCCTCGTGCTCGTTGACGATCAGCACGTCGAGCACCGCGAGGAGCTCCTCCGGCAGCAGGCCGATCGGGGCGGCGTTCAGGATCGACACCGTGCCGCCGGCGCGCGCGGCGCGGGCCGCCTCCGTCACCGTCGCCGTCGGGATCTCGAGCTGGAGGAGCAGGGCGTCGGCCGCCGCCACCAGGGCCGACTCCTCGGCGGTCAACCCGACCAGGGCGGCGTTCGCCCCGGAGTCGACGACGATCGCGTTCTCCCCGCGCTCGTCCACGGTGATCTGCGCGGTGCCGGTGCGGACGTCGCCGCGGCGGGCGCGCAGCTCCAGCGGCTCCTCGCCGAGGACCGCGACGAGCCGGTCTCCCGCCGAGTCGCGTCCGAGGCTCGTGACGAAGACGGTGCCGGGCTCGGTCCGTGCGGCCGCGACGGCCTGGTTGAGGCCCTTGCCGCCCGGGAAGGTGCTCGCGTCGAGGGCGAGCACCGTCTCTCCGGGGGCGGGGATGCGGGCGACCCGGTGGACGTGGTCGAGGTTGGCGCTTCCGAGCACGAGGAGGGGCATGCCCTCGACGTTAGAGCACGCGCAAGGGGGTCCGCCGCGGGCTCGGCCGCACCTACGGTGGAGGCATGGAAACTCGAATCCTCGGACGCACCGGCGCCCCCGTCTCCGTCGTCGGCCTCGGAACCTGGCAGCTCGGTGCCGACTGGGGGGACGTCGCCGAGACCGACGCCCTCGCCGTGCTCGACGCCGCAGTGGAGTCGGGGGTGACCCTCTTCGACACCGCCGACGTCTACGGCGACGGCCGCAGCGAGCGGACGATCGGCGCCTACCGCGCGGCGCACCCCGACGCGCAGGTCTTCGTCGCCACCAAGATGGGCCGTCGCGCGGAGCAGATCCCCGCCAACTACGTGCTCGACAACTTCCGCGCCTGGACCGACCGCTCGCGCGCCAACCTCGGCGTCGACACTCTCGATCTGGTGCAGCTGCACTGCCCGCCCACCTCCGTCTACTCCGACGACGCCGTCTACGACGCCCTCGACACCCTCGTCGCCGAGGGCGCGATCGCCGCCTACGGCGTCTCGGTCGAGCGCACGGAGGAGGCGCTGACCGCGATCGCCCGCCCGAACGTCGCGAGCGTCCAGATCATCCTGAACGCGTTCCGCCTCAAGCCGCTCGACGAGGTGCTGCCCGCCGCCCGCGAGGCCGGCGTCGGCATCCTCGCGCGCGTCCCGCTCGCCTCGGGCCTGCTCAGCGGCCGCTACACGACCGAGACCGTGTTCGCGCCGGAGGACCACCGCAGCTACAACCGCGACGGCTCCGCCTTCGACGTCGGCGAGACCTTCTCGGGCGTCGACTTCGCGACCGGCGTGGAGGCCGCGCAGGAGTTCTCCCGCCTCGCCGACGACCACGGCCTCGCCCCCGCGGCGGCCGCGCTCGCCTGGATCATCCAGCAGGAGGGCGTCACCTCGGTGATCCCCGGCGCCCGCTCGCCCGAGCAGGCCCGCGCCAACGCGGCCGCCGCCTCCGCCGCGCCCCTCGGCCCCGCCTTCATGGAGGCCGTGAACGCCCTCTACGACACCCACTTCCGCCCCACCGTCCACCCGCGCTGGTAGCCGGCCCTTTCCTCACCGCCGCTGAGTCTCCCGAGAAGGCTCGTTCTCCTGGGCGGGAACGAGCCTTCTCGGGCGACTGAGCGCAGCGCCTAGGAGTTCAGCGCCGCGTCCACGATCGTGCGCGCCTCGGCCTGGACCTCGTGCAGGTGGTCGAGGCCGCGGAAGCTCTCGGCGTAGATCTTGTAGACGTCCTCGGTGCCGGAGGGGCGCGCGGCGAACCAGGCGTCCTCGGTGACGACCTTGACGCCTCCGACGGCCGCGCCGTTGCCGGGCGCCTTCGAGAGCTTCGCGGTGATCTCGGACCCGGCGAGGGTCGTCGCCGCGATCGCGTCGCCGTCCAGCTTGCCGAGGGCCGCCTTCTGCGCCTTCGTCGCCACCGCGTCCACGCGCTCGTAGACCGGGTCGCCGAAGCGCTCGGTCAGCTCGCGGTAGAGCGCCGACGGGCTCTTCCCGGTGACCGCCACAATCTCGGAGGCGAGCAGCGCGAGGAGGATGCCGTCCTTGTCGGTGGTCCAGACGGTGCCGTCGAAGCGGAGGAACGAGGCGCCCGCGGACTCCTCGCCGCCGAAGCCGACCGAGCCGTCGACCAGCCCGGGGACGAACCACTTGAAGCCCACCGGGACCTCCCAGAGGCGCCGGCCCAGCGACTCCGCGACCCGGTCGATGATCGAGGAGGAGACCAGCGTCTTGCCGATCGCCGCGTCCTCGCGCCAGCCGGTGCGGTGGCGGTAGAGGTAGTCGATCGCGACGGCCAGGTAGTGGTTGGGGTTCATCAGCCCGCCGTCGGGGGTGACGATGCCGTGCCGGTCCGCGTCGGCGTCGTTGCCGGTGAGGATGTCGAAGTCGCCGGCGCGCGCGACCACCGAGGCCATCGCGCTGGGGGAGGACGGGTCCATCCGGATCTTGCCGTCCCAGTCGAGGGTCATGAAGCCCCAGGCCGGGTCGACCTCCCCGTTCACCACGGTCAGGTCGAGGCCGTGCATCTCGGCGATCAGCTGCCAGTAGTGCACGGAGGCGCCGCCGAGGGGGTCGGCCCCGATCCGCACGCCGGCCTTCCGGATCGCGTCGAGGTCGATGATGTTCGCCAGGTCCGCGACGTAGTGCGTGCGGTAGTCGTAGGTCTCGACCGCGGAGGGCTCGGCCGAGGTCACGCCGCGGTTGCCGTCGGCGATGAGCTCGTTGGCCCGGTCGGCGATCCAGGTCGTCGCGTCGGAGTCGGCGGGGCCGCCGTGCGGCGGGTTGTACTTGAAGCCGCCGTCGCGGGGCGGGTTGTGCGAGGGGGTCACCACGATGCCGTCGGCCCGGTCGGTGTGCGCGGGGTCGTTGTTGTAGCGGAGGATCGCGTGGCTGAGCGCCGGGGTCGGCACGAAGTCGTCGAACTCGTCCACGAGCACGCGGACCTGGTTGCCCACCAGGACCTCGAGGGCGGTGGTGAGGGCCGGGCGGGAGAGCCCGTGCGTGTCGGCGCCGATGAACAGCGGGCCGGTGATGCCCTGCTCGGTCCGGTACTCGACGATCGCCTGGGTGACGGCGGCGATGTGGTCCTCGTTGAAGGCCGTGTCGAACGAGGATCCGCGGTGGCCCGAGGTGCCGAACACCACCTTCTGAGCCGGGTCGGAGACGTCCGGCTTCTTCTCGTAGTACGCCCTCACGAGGGCCTCGACGTCGATGAGATCGGAGGCCTGTGCCGGCTTCCCTGCGCGATCGGTCATGCGGTCCATAGTGGCAGTCCGGCCCCCTCCAGGGGTACCGCGGCTGGCTAGGCTTGCGCCATGCCCGACAGCGCCCCCGAGACCCGTGCCTACAGCTATCTCGGGCCCAGCGGCACGTTCACGGAGGCGGCCCTCGCGCAGGTCCCGGAGGCGCGCGGACAGCTGTGGCGCAGCGTCGCGAACGTGGGGGAGGCGCTGAGCGATCTGGTCACCGGACGCAGCGACGGCGCGGTGATCGCGATCGAGAACTCGGTCGAGGGCGGAGTGACGGCCGCGCAGGACGCGCTGGCGCGGATCCCGGGGCTGCGCATCGTCGGCGAGTACCTGGTGCCGGTGTCGTTCATCCTGGTCGGCCGCCCGGGGACGAGCCTCGAGGAGGTGCGCACCGTCGCCGCGCACCCCGTGGCCTACGGACAGTGCCGGGTGTGGCTCGACCGCGAGATCCCCAGCCACGAGCACCTGCCCGCCTCCAGCAACGTCCAGGCCACCGTCGACCTGCTGGGCGGATCGCCCGCGGACGCGGCCATCGCCCCTCCCGGGATCGTCGCCCACCACGACGTCGTGGTGCTGGCGGAGCGGATCGGCGACAACCCGAACGCCGTCACGCGCTTCGTGCACGTCTCGCGCTCGCACGCGCTGCCCGAGCCGACCGGCGCCGACAAAACCAGCGTGATCGCCGAGCTCCCGGCCGACCAGCCGGGCGCCCTGCTCGACATGCTCGAGCAGTTCGCGACCCGCGGGGTGAACCTGAGCATGATCCAGTCGCGGCCGATCGGCGATGCCCTCGGCCGGTACCGGTTCGTCATCGACCTCGACGGGCACGTCCAGGACGAGCGGGTCGCCGACGCGCTGATGGGGCTGCGGCGCTTCAGCCCGAAGGTGATCTTCCTCGGCTCGTATCCGCGCGCTGACCGCCGCCCGGTCACCTCCGTGCGACGCTACGACGACGAGGTGTTCCTCGAGGCCCGCGACTGGCTGCGCGGGATCCTCTCCCACGAGCCGGAGGTCGACGATGACCGGGGACGACGATGACGGGTCGCGACGATGACTGACGACGACGAACGGGTCGACCCGCGCTACGACCCGGCCTTCCAGCGCGGGTTCTCGGGACCGGTGGAGCGTCTGAGAGGCGACGAGCGGGCGTTCGCCAGGCCCGGCACGGGTGCCGCCCCCGGCGCTCCCGCCGCCACGTCCGGAGCCGCCGCTCGTCCCGCGCCCCCGGAGTCGCGCGTGGTCCGCCCCGGCTCCTCGTCCGCGCCGGGACCGCGCCGCATCATGGCACTGCCCGACATCGCCGGAGCCGCCGAGGGCCGGCGGTCGCACCGCCTCGGCGCCGAGACCGCGCCCGCACCCCTGCCGGAACCGGCCGCCGACCCCGCTCCCGCGGCTCCCGCCGAGCCCGTGCGCGAGGCGCCACTGCTGCGGAACCCGTGGCTCCTCGTGCTCCTGCTGGCAGGCCTCGCCGGGACCCTGATCGGCCTCGCGCTCCTCTACACCGGCTACTCCTCGCCGCCTCCGCCCTACTACGGCGACTCCGACGTGCCCTCGCCCGCGTGGATCCAGCGGCAGCTCCTCTACTACTCCTGCATCCCCCTGCTGGGCTGCCTGCCGGCGTCGCTGCTGCTGGCGGTCGGAGTGGCCGCGCTGCGGTGGCGCGGCGTCGTCGTGCGGCCCCGCGCCGAGGAGCCGCGCGAGTCCGCGCAGCTCCTCGAGGCCGAGGCTCAGACTCCGGACGCGCCGAAGAGCAGGCCGAGGAGGTAGGTCACCAGGGCCGCGCCGTAGCCGATCCCGAGCTGGCGCAGCGCCCGGGCCAGAGGCGGGGCGCCCGAGAGCAGCCCGACGACCGCGCCGGTGGCGAGCAGGGCGATGCCCACGAGCACGCAGGCGACGACCACCGCGGCGAGCCCCGTCAGGCCGAGCAGGTAGGGCAGCACTGGGATGATCGCGCCCGAGGCGAAGAAGCAGAAGCTCGACAGCGCCGCGCCCATGCCCGTGCCGATCGACTCGTGCTCGTCGACGTCGGGGTCTCCTGCGGGACCGCCCAGCGTGATGGGGGAGGTGACGGCGCCGCCGCGCAGGCCCGTGAAGACGGAGGCGGCACGCGCGTCGGCCTGCTCCTGGGTCATCCCGCGAGCGCGGTAGACCAGGGCGAGCTCGTTCGCGTCGACGTCCAGATCGGGGACGATGCGGTTCGCGTCGAGGTCCGGGCTGGAGGCCGAGAGCAGCTCGCGCTGCGAGCGCACCGAGACGAACTCGCCCGCGCCCATCGAGAGGGCGCCGGCGAGCAGGCCCGCGATGCCCGTGAACAGGACGACGCCCGTCCCGACTCCGCTCGCTCCCACTCCGAGCACGAGGGCGAGGTTCGAGACCAGGCCGTCGTTCGCTCCGAAGACCGCCGCGCGGAACGTCCCGGAGAGGCGGTTGCGACCGCGCTCGGCGAGCCCGCGGACGACCTCGCCGTGGATCCGCTCGTCGGCGGCCATCGCCTCGGTGGCGTCGTCGTCGTCGGCGTAGGGGGAGCGGGCCTCGGCGCGCTGGATCAGGGCGAGGACGAACACGGAGCCGAAACGGCGGGTGAGGAAGCCGAGGAAGCGCGTGCGGAGGTCCGGGCGGGGCGCGGGCTCCGCCGCGGAGCCGAGCAGCTCGCGCCAGTGCTCCTCGTGGCGTCCCTCGGCCACGGCGAGCGCGAGCAGGATCTCCCGCTCCTCGCCGGAGCGGCGGCCGGCGAGGTCGCGGTAAACGGAGGCCTCGGCGAGCTCGTCGGCGAGGTAGCGGCGCCAGCGGCGCACCTGTGCGGGACTGGGGGTGGGGGCGGTGGTCGCCATGCGATCTCCTGGCTCAGGTCCGCCGACCCGCGCGAGAGGACCGGTCAGGACTTGCTTCGACTGACCGAAGGTCTCGTTCGCCCCGGCCGGAGCCGGGGTGGAGCGCCGGGCCCGGATCGTCCCGGACCAGCATGTCGACGCGCCTCGTCGTCCGCTCGGCGGACGGTGGGAACTACTCCCCTTCGCGGGGACCACCGTAGCCGAGATCGGAGGAGAACGCCCGGCCGATCCGCGGGCCGTCGGGCGGACGTCCGCCCGGCCCGGAGCCGGAGCGTCGTCGAGGACGCTCGCGCCGGGTCAGAGCGAGGCGGTCGCCCGGGCGGCGCGGCGGGCCTGGCGCTCGTGCTCGGCGTCCAGGAGCGTGCGCGTGGCGGGGACCGCCAGGAACTCGACCAGGGTGTCCGTCTCCTCGACGATGCGCTCGGCGCGGTCGAGCGGGTCGGTGCGCAGGAGGCGGCGGGCGGCGGACGCGACGTGCGCCGGCTTCGCCGCCAGGGCGCGCAGGCGCTCGTCGACGCGGCCGGCGAGGTCGGCGCGCGGCACGACCTCGGTCACGAGCTGCCACTCCAGCGCCTCGGCCGCGCGGACCGGGCGGCCCGACAGCACGAAGTCCAGGGCGCGGCGGCGGCCGACGACGCGGGGGAGCGCGGCGGTGACTCCGACGTCCGGGACGAGCCCGACGTCGCCGTACGCGCTGAGGAAGAGGGCGGCGGGAGTCGCGATCACGATGTCGGCGGCCAGAGCGAAGGCGATGCCGGCGCCGGCGACCATGCCGTCGATCGCGCAGACGACGACGGCGCGGCTGTCCTCGAGCAGGCGGATCACCTGGGCGGTCGTGGTCGCGACGTCGCGCAGGTAGTGGTCCGGGTTCTCGGACCCCATGATCGCCGAGATGTCGCCGCCCGTGCAGAACGCGCGGCCGGCCGCGGCGATCACGATGACGGAGCAGCCGGCGTCGGCGTCGAGGTCGGCGACGGTGCTCAGCAGCAGTCGCGCGGTGCCGAGATCGATCGCGTTGAGGGCGTCGGGGCGGTTGAGGGTGATCCGGGCGACGGAGCCGTCGCGCTCGAGGACGACGCCGGGAGTCGCGTCGATGAGGGGGGTGGCGTGCATGGAAGAGCCTTCAGGGGAGCAGGGGTGTCGAACGCGGGGGGACGTTCTCGGGGGATGACTCAGATTCGCAGCCGTCCGCGCGATCGGATGCCTCCTCGCGGCCGATGCTCAGCCGGCCCCGGGGGTACGCGCGGGCGGCGGCCCGTCCCGGCCCTCCTCTACACTGCTGGGGTGATTGATCCCGTACTTCTGCGCGAGAACCCGGACGTCCTGAAGCGCTCGCAGGAGGCGCGCGGCGACTCCGTCGAGCTGGTCGACGAGGCGTTCGAGGCCGACCGCGTGCGCCGTGCGGCGATCACCGAGGCGGAGCGGCTCCGGGCCGAGCAGAACGCCTTCGGCAAGACCGTCGCCAAGGCTCCGAAGGACGAGAAGGCGGCCCTCGTCGCCGAGGCCCAGCGCCTCGCCGCCGCCGCCAAGCAGGCCCAGCAGGAGGCGTCCGAGGCCGACGACGCCTTCACCGTGCTGGTGAAGCGCATCGCCAACCCGATCATCGAGGGCGTCCCCGCGGGCGGCGAGGAGTCGTTCGAGCTCGTCAGGACGGTCGGCGAGCGCCCCGTCTTCGACTTCGCCCCGCGCGACCACCTCGAGCTCGGCGAGCTGCTGGACGGCATCGACATGCAGCGCGGCGCGAAGGTCAGCGGCGCGCGCTTCTACTTCCTCAAGGGCCTGGTCGCCCGCCTCGAGATCGCGCTGATGAACCTGGGCCTCGAGAAGGCGCTCGCCGCCGGCTTCACCCCGCTGATCACGCCGACCCTCGTGCGCCCCGAGATCATGGACGGCACCGGCTTCCTCGGCGAGCACGACGACGAGGTGTACCGCCTCCGCGACGACGACCTCTACCTCACCGGCACCAGCGAGGTCGCCCTCGCCGGCTACCACGCCGACGAGATCCTCGATCTCTCCGGCGGCGCGAAGCGCTACGCGGGCTGGAGCACCTGCTACCGCCGCGAGGCGGGCTCGGGCGGACGGGACACCCGCGGCATCATCCGCGTGCACCAGTTCAGCAAGCTCGAGATGTTCGTCTACACCCTCCCCGAGGACGCCGAGGCGGAGCACGCGCGCCTCCTCTCGTACCAGGAGGACGTCCTGCAGAGCCTCGGCCTGCACTACCGCGTCATCGACACGGCGGCCGGCGACCTCGGCCAGAGCGCGGCGCGCAAGTTCGACGTGGAGGCGTGGGTCCCCACGCAGGAGACCTACCGCGAGCTGACCTCGACCTCGAACTGCACCACGTTCCAGGCCCGCCGCCTCGACACCCGCTACCGCACCGAGTCGGGGAGGACGGCTCCGGTCGCCACCCTCAACGGCACGCTCGCGACCACCCGCTGGATCGTCGCCCTCCTCGAGACCCACCAGCGGGCGGACGGCTCGGTGCTCGTCCCCGAGGCGCTGCGGCCCCACCTCGGCGGCCTCGAGGTGCTCGAGCCCGTCGCATGAGTGCGGCCCGCGCCTCCGGCCGCCGCCTCGTCGCCCTCGACATCGACGGCACCGTCATGCACGAGGACGGCACCATCACCCGCGCAGTGACGGACGCGATCACCCGCGTGGCCGCCCAGGGCGACGAGGTGATGCTCGCCACCGGGCGCTCGCCCTCCTCCACCCTGCCGGTCGTCGAGCGCCTCGGGATCTCGCCCGAGTACGTGATCTGCTGCAACGGAGCGGTCACGCTCCGCCGGGACGAGTCCGGTGCCTACGTCCCCGAGACGGTCGAGACCTTCGACCCGACGGAGGTCCTGGAGACCATCCGCCGCTCCCTCCCCGACGCGCATTACGCCGTCGAGGACGCGGACGGCGCCTTCTTCTACACCGAGGCGTTCCCGGGTGGTGCCGTGATGGGTGCCGAGACGACCCACGTCCCCTTCGAGGAGCTGCTCGGTCGGCTGTGCACCCGCGTCGTCGTGATCTCGCCCGAGACCGGGATCGAGGAGTTCACTTCCCTGGTCGAGGAGATGGGCCTGCACCAGGTCAGCTACGCGATCGGCTGGACCGCCTGGCTCGACATCGCCCCGCACGGCGTCAACAAGTCCACCGCGCTCGAGGTCGTCCGCGAGGAGCTGGGCATCGAGCGGAGCGACGTGGTCGCGCTGGGCGACGGCCGCAACGACATCGAGATGCTCACCTGGGCCGCCGCCGAGGGCGCAGGGCTCGCGATGGGGCAGGCGCCCGACGAGGTGCGGGCCGTGGCCTCCGCCGTGATCCCCTCGGTCCACCAGGACGGCGTGGCGGTCGCGCTCTCGGCGCTGCGCTGATCACGGTCCCGCGCGCTCGGCGGTTACTATCGGGTGTCGCTCCTGCGGGAGCGGCCGGGAGGGCTGTCCGAGCGGCCGATGGAGCCAGTCTTGAAAACTGGTGGGCGGAAACGTCTCGTGGGTTCGAATCCCACGCCCTCCGCCACGCCGTCCGCCACGGAGTCCCGTTCTTCGCGTCGCTTCCCGCCGGCGCCGTCCGACGCCCGTCCTGGCGCGCGACGACGGAGGCCTGCCCGCTCTCCTTCGGAACGCGCCAGCCCTCTGTATAGGATTGCGCGACGCCGGGGATCGACGCCCGGCCCTCACCTCCGCACCACTGACGCCTCGACACCGGGAGACGGATGCGCCGCACGGGCCCTTCGACAGAGACTCGCGACACTCCGCGCACGCCGCGCCCCTTCGTGCGGCACGGCCGCCAGAAGCGGCACACCCTCGCGCGGACCCTGGTGAAGGGAGCCGCCCTCGTGGGCGGTGTCGGTGTGGTCGCCTCGGTGTCGGTGGTCGCGATCGCGGCGACGCTGATCGTCCAGTCCGTGCAGCCCTCGGTCGACCTGCACCCGGGCGCGGCCGGCTCCAGCGTCGAGGCCGGAGGCGCCCCGGAGATCGGCGCACTGGAGGGCGGCTTCAACGTCCTCGTCGTCGGCAGCGACTCGCGGAAGGGCCAGGGCGACGCCTACGGCGACCCCGATGAGGAGACGAGCGTCCTCAACGACGTCAACATGCTGATGCACGTCTCGGCCGACCACAGCAACGCGACGGTCGTGAGCTTCCCCCGCGACATGTACGTCGACATCCCGGAGTGCGTGAACGCCGCCACGGGCGAGACGATCCCCGCCCGGTACGACACCAAGATCAACGAGGCGATGGGCAGCGACGTCAGCCTCGGCTGCGTGGCGGGGGTCGTCGAGGACCTCATGGGCGTCCGGGTCGACTACGGCGCGGTCGTGCAGTTCAACGGCGTGATCGAGATGTCGAACGCGGTCGGCGGAGTCGACGTCTGCGTCGCGACCGAGATCGCGGACCCCTACACGAACACCTACCTCGAGCCGGGCGTGCACTCGCTCGAGGGCATGGCGGCGCTGCAGTTCCTCCGCAGCCGCCACGGCATCGGCGACGGCAGCGACCTGACCCGCATCAGCAACCAGCAGGTCTTCCTCTCGGCGCTCGTGCGCCGGATCAAGAGCGCGGACACCCTCCTCAACCCGGTCGCGCTCTACGGTCTCGCGAAGGCGGCGCTCGGCAACATGACGCTCTCGACCGGTCTCGACAACGTGAACACGATGGTCCAGATGGGACTCGCGCTGAAGGACGTCGACCTCGCGGACGTCGTCTTCGCGCAGTACCCGACCGGGGCGACTCCGAGCGGAGTGGAGCCGGACCGCGCCGCGGGCGACGTCCTGGCGAGCGCCCTGCAGACCGATCAGCCGATCGCCATCACCGGCGGCACGGGCGCCGGCGCGACCGTGGAGGGCGAGGCGGCGGCCCCGGCCGACACCGCCGCTCCGTCGGGCCCGGCGACCGCGGATCCGCTGGCGACGGCCGAGGCGGCACCCGGCACTCCTGCAGCGACTCCCGAGGACGGATCCAAGGTTGCCCTGCCAGAATCGGTCACCGGCCAGAGCGCCGACCAGCAGACCTGCTCGGTCGGCTTCTTCGGTTGAGCCGAGGGCGGGCGGCACCACGGGTGCTCTCCACCTCGCGCGCTGACTCCGGGACGACACGCGTCCCGCAGCCGAGAGAGAGTACGACCCGATGAGCGAACGCGCGTCCACCCGGACCACAGCAGCACGGCACGGCCGCCTGCGCCGCCCGAGCGGCATGCGCTTCGCCGCGCGGATCCTCGCGGCCTGCGTGGGTGTCGGCGTGCTCAGCGCGGTCTGCATCGTGGCGATCGCCGCCTCGCTGATCGCCGGGAGCGCGCGTCCCTCCGTCGACCTCGGGATCGATTCGGGCGGGGGCGACGTGCCCGAGATCGGGGCGATCGAGGGCGGCGTCAACATCCTGCTCGCCGGCAGCGACAGCGCCGACGGATCGGCCGCCGGGGCCTACGGCGAGCGTGCCGAGAACCTCAACGACGTCACGATGCTCATGCACATCTCGGCCGACCACTCGACCGTGGAGGTCGTCAGCTTCCCCCGCGACCTCTACGTCCCGATCCCCTCCTGCACCGACCCGGCCACCGGCGCCGTCTCGGACGCGGTGGACTCGGCGAAGATCAACACCTCGCTCGAGGCCGGCGGGCTGGCGTGCACCGTGCAGACGGTCGAGCAGCTGACCGGGCTCGAGATCCCCTACGCGGCGCTCATCCAGTTCGAGGGCGTCATCGAGATGTCGAACGCGGTCGGCGGAGTGGACGTCTGCGTCGCCACCCCGATCCAGGACGAGTACACGGGGTTGAACCTCGACGCGGGCACGCACACGCTCGTCGGCGCCGAGGCGCTGGCGTTCCTCCGCACCCGGCACGGCGTCGGCGACGGCAGCGACCTCACCCGCATCTCCAGCCAGCAGGTGTACCTCTCATCGCTGGTGCGCAAGGTGAAGAGCGCGTCGACGCTCTCGAACCCGGTGAACCTCTACGGCCTCGCGAAGGCGGCCGTCTCGAACATGCAGCTCTCCACCTCGCTCGAGAACGTGAACACCCTCGTGTCGATCGGCCTCGCGGTGAAGGACGTCGACCTCGCGAACGTGGTCTTCGTGCAGTACCCGACCTTCATCGACGGCAACGGCGTGTACCCGAGCGAGGACGCGGCGTCCGCGCTGAACGCGGCTCTCCTCGCCGACCAGCCGGTCGCGTTGAGCGGCACCACCGGCGGCGGCTCGCAGTCGACGGGGGAGGAGCCCGGGGCGACCGGCGCTCCGGCGGCCACGGAGTCGCCGGCCACCGACGCCCCCGCGACCGACGCCCCCGCGACGAGCGCACCCGACGGGCCGGTCACCCTTCCGAGCGACGTCTCCGGGCAGACCGCGCAGCAGGAGACCTGCACCATCGGCCGGCCCCTGTCGGACCAGTAGGCGGCTTCTCGCCCTCCCGCGGAGGGGCGGGCGCCCGTGTCGCGAGGCCCTCGCGCGTGCGGTTATGATGGTCGTCGTGCGTCCGCCAGCGGGCGCTCAGGAGTCGTCGCATAGTCCGGTCGAGTGCACCACCCTGCTAAGGTGGAGAACCCTTTATTGGGTTCCGTGGGTTCAAATCCCACCGACTCCGCATCGTCCGAAGGCCCCGCTCAGGCGGGGCCTTCGTCGTTCCCGGCGGTGACTGCGCCTGCCGCAGTACCGGCGTCTCCCTGCGGTGCCGGTGTCTCCGCAGTGCCGGGGTCTCGCGGTGCCGGAGCCTTCCGGCCGGCGCTCCGCCGCTCGCGCGCGGCGTCGGCGGCCGATGCGACCCGGCGCCTCAGCCGGCCGGGATCCGCCGCCGATCCGCCGGGCGGGTGCGCTCCCGGAGCGGCTACCCTGATCGGATGCCCAGCCCGATCCTCGACGCCCTGTCCGCCCCTCCCGCGCGGAGGGACGTCGCCTCGATCCGGAGTGCTCTCGCCGAGGTCGCGATCGGCGACTCGGTGCTCGTCCTCGTCCGCTCCCCGCGCTACGGCCTCTACGGGATCGAGGGGGTCGTCCGGCAGGCCGTCGGCGGCGAGCTCGTCGTCGCGGACGTCTTCCTCGGCACGGGGACCGAGATCCAGAGCATCGCCCTGGCTCCGGACGCCGACGAGGTCGGCGGGGAGCGCTCGGCAGAGGGACTCGAGCACGGGGATCCGGTGCGCGTGGCGTTCTCGACTCCGGCGCTCGGGTCGTTCACGATCACGGGCCCGCTGACGGCCGGCGGCCGCGACGGGTTCCTCCTCGTCGGCAGCTGGATCGTCGCGGACGGCGGCGAGCCCGGCCGCCACGTCGACCGCATCGAGCGCCTGACGGACGTCGGCGTGCACGAGAAGCACGTCCCCGGGCGCCGCTCCGCGGTCGAGGAGTAGCCCCTCAGCTCTGGCAGTGCGGGCACCAGTAGGTGACCCGCAGCTGCAGCTCGTCGTCGCCGAGCTCACCGCGCTCGATCGGAGTGCCGCAGCGCCGGCACGGCTTGCGGTCGCGGCCGTAGACCCAGAGCTGCTGGCCCGGGCGCAGGTTGCCGGTCGTCGTGCGCTCGATCCGCTCGCGGTTCACGGTGATGAGCCGCTTCGCGAGCGCGATGGTGCGCACGAGGTCGCCGCTCCCGCCGACCGGGCGCGTGGGCAGCACGCCGCGCAGGAAGCACAGCTCGGCGCGGTAGACGTTGCCGAGTCCGGCCATGATCCGCTGGTCGAGCAGCGCGAGCCCGATCGGCCGCTCCGGATCGGCGGACAGGCGTCGCAGCGCCTCGTCCGCGTCCCAGTCGGCGCCGAGCAGATCGGGGCCGAGATAGCCGACCACGTCCTCCTCGGCCGAGCGCGGGACGATCTCGAGGAGCCCGAGCTCGAAGCCGACCGCCTGCCAGTCCTCGGTCTCGAGGACGATCCGGGCCTGGAACGCCGGCCGGTGCCACTTCGGCCGCTCGCCCTCGCCGCGGGCGTAGAGGTGCCAGCTCCCCTCCATCTTGAGGTGGGAGTGGATCAGCGCATCGCCGACCCGCATCAGCAGGTGCTTGCCGCGGGGGACGACCTCGTCGATCGTCTCGCCGGTGAGGTCGACCGTCGCGTACTTCGGCACGCGGACGTCGCACCGGGTCAGGACCTCGCCGTCCAGCGCCTCGGCGAGGTTGTGGGCGGATCGGTAGACGGTGTCACCCTCGGGCACGCGGGCTCCCTCCGGCACTCACGAGCGCATCCTCAGGCCGCGCGGATTCGCGACGAAGCCGGCGGCGACGAGGGCGTCGCCGAAGGGCGTGCCGAGCGCGAAGACGCCGTCGATCTTCTCGACGGTCAGCTTCTCGACCCCGCGGGAGCGGACGAGCTGCGAGAGGGCGCCGGCCGCGTCGGCGAGGGCCGCCTCGTCGGCGGTGAAGGTGAGGGCGGTCTTGCCGCCGCGCTCGAGGTAGACCGCGAGCGCTCCGTCGACGACGGCGACCAGCGCGCCGGCCTTCCGACCGGGGCGGTGCCCCTCGCCCTGTGGCCACGGCAGAGCGGCGCCGAACGGATTGGCGGGGTCGGTCGCCGCCAGCGCGAGCACCGGTCGTGAGCGCTCCTGCGCCTCGTCCTGCGGGGCGAACGTGCGGAGCCGGTCGACGCTGCCGGCGGTGCCGAACTGCGCTGCTCCCAGCTTCTCGATGAAGTAGCCCCTCCGGGCGCGGCCCTGCTGCTCGAAGCCGCTCAGCACCTTGTAGGCGAGGGCGAAGCCGCCCAGGACGCCCTCGGCCTGCACGGAGCCGCGGGTGACGATCCCGTACCGCTCGAGCAGCGTCTCGCCGAGCGCGTGCCCGCGGATCGTCGCGTCCGACTCCGCGAGCGGCACGATCGACCAGCTGGCCGGCGCGCCCATCCCCGCGTCCGCCTGGGAGTCGCTGATCCTGCCCGCCCGGGTGCGCGACTACTCCCCCGCGATGCTCGACGA
>NZ_PSTM01000036.1:0-16394 GCF_002930875.1 Rathayibacter sp. AY1A5
GCACCGCCCCGCGCCCCCCCGCGCCTCGCGGTGCGGTGCCCTCCCCGCGAGCCGACCGGCCGACCCGCACACCAGCACATCGCCTCAGACGACGCACCCGGCTCCCTGGAACCCACCACCCCGACAAGCCGACCGCGGTGACGCCTGGCGGTGACCGGCGTGCCCCGGCACCGCTGAACGGCCGATCCGCGTGCCAGCGGATCGCCCCAGGCGGACGCACCCCGCTCCACGAATCGCACCACGTCGCCAAGCCGACCGCGGCACGCCGGCCGAGGACCGGCGTGCCACCGGCACCGCCGAACGGCCGATCCGCGTGCCAGCGGATCGCCCTAGGCGGACGCACCCCGCTCCACGAACGCACCACCCCGAGAAGCCGACCGCGCCGAGCCGGGCAGGGACCGGCGTGCCACCGGCACCGCCGAACGGCCGATCCGCGTGCCAGCGGATCGCCCTAGGCGGACGCACCCCGCTCGACGAACGCACCACCCCGAGAAGCCGACCGCGCCGAGCCGGGCAGAGACCGGCGTGCCACCGGCACCGCCGAACGGCCGATCCGCGTGCCAGCGGATCGCCCTAGGCGGACGCACCCCGCTCCACGAACCGCACCACCCCGAGAAGCCGACCGCGCCACGCCGGGCGAGGACCGGCGTGCAATCGAGCACCGCCGAACGGCCGATCCGCGTCCCAGCGGATCGCCTCAGGCGGACGCACCCCGCTCCCTGGAACGCACCACCTCGACAAGCCGACCGCGGTGACGCCGGGCAGGGACCGGCGGCACAGCTGAGCCGGGCGCCGCCCGGCTCAGCGCATCAGCACAGCCTCTCGAACCAGGCGAGGGCGCTCTGGTCGGTGAGGTTGGCGACCTGGTCGACGACGACGCGGCGGCGGGCGTCGTCGTCGGGGGCGGCGTGCCAGTCCTCGGCGAAGCCGGGCTCGAGGGTTCCCGGGCCGCGGTCGAGGAGGGTGTCGGCGAGGCGGGTGAGGACTTCGCGCTGCTGGGCGTAGATGGGCTGGCGGGTGTTCCGCGACATCACGAACGTCGCGACGATCCCCTTGAGCACGGCGATCTCGGCCTGCTGCTCGCGGGGGACGACGACGTGGCCGCCGAAGCGGACGAGGTCGGGGTGCTGGTACGCCTCGCGGGTGGCCTCGGTGGCGGCGGCGGCGAAGCGGCCGATGAGCTGGCTGGTGAGGTTCTTGAGCCGGGCCTGGTCGCGGCGGGAGCCGTCCCAGGAGGAGACCCACACGTCGAGCGAGTCGAGACGGTCGAAGGCGGCGACGAGCTCGTCGTGTCCGACCTCCCCGCCGACCCAGGAGTGCATCGACTGCACGAGGTCCTCGTGGTCGGCGCGGGAGCCGAGTGCTTCGACGTCGATGTAGCCGGAGACCACCGCGTCCTCGAAGTCGTGCACGGAGTACGCGATGTCGTCCGAGAGGTCCATCACCTCGGCCTCGATGCAGCGCACCCCCTCGGGGGCGCCCTCGCGCATCCAGGCGAACGCGGGGGCGTCGTCGGCGTAGAAGCCGAACTTGGCGCGCCCCGACGGGTCGGCGACCGAGCGCGTGTCGGGCCAGGGGTACTTGCAGCTCGCGTCGATGCTGGCGCGGGTGAGGTTCAGCCCGTAGGGGCGGGCGTCGTCGCCGAACACCTTCGGCTCGAGCCGCGTGAGCAGCCGGAAGGTCTGCGCGTTGCCCTCGAAGCCGCCGATCCCCTCGGCCCAGGTGTTGAGCGCGCGCTCGCCGTTGTGCCCGAACGGCGGATGCCCGATGTCGTGCGCGAGGCAGGCCGTGTCGACGACGTCGGGGTCGAGGTCGAGGCTCGTGGCGAGCTCCCGGCCGATCTGCGCCACCTCGAGCGAGTGTGTCAGGCGGTTGCGCGCGAAGTCGACGCCCGCCGTGGGGCTGAGCACCTGGGTCTTCGCGGCCAGGCGGCGGAGCGCGCTGGAGTGGAAGAGCCGGGCGCGGTCGCGGGCGAAGTCGGAGCGGCGGGTCGAGTGGTCCTCCGGCAGGAATCGCTCGGTGTCGACGAGCGAGTACCCCCAGAGCGCGCGGTCATCCACCGCTGTTGTGGATCTCGGCGGCCGAGACCGCGTCGCGCTGCCCGGCGTCGAGCTCGCGGGACTCGAGCCAGCGGTCCGGGAGGGAGGGGACCTTGGGCGAGCCGGCGCGGCCCCGCTGCCCCTCGGCCGCCTCGCCCGGGTAGGGCTGCGTCCAGTCGAGCGTCGCCAGGAGCTCGTCGAGCTGCGCGAGCGACTCGACCGTGGCCAGGCGGGCGCGGAGGTCGCCGCCGACGGCGTAGCCCTTGAAGTACCAGGCGACGTGCTTGCGGATGTCGCGGCAGCCGCGCTCCTCGCTCTCGAAGAAATCGACGAGCAGCTCCGCGTGGCGTCGGAACGCCTCGGCGACCTGCCCGAGCGAGGGGCGGAACCGCTCGTCGGAGCCGGCGAACGCGGCGGCGAGGTCGCCGAAGAGCCAGGGGCGCCCGAGGCAGCCGCGACCCACGACGACTCCGTCGCAGCCCGTCTCGGCCATCATCCGCAGCGCGTCCTCGGCCGACCAGATGTCGCCGTTGCCCAGCACGGGCACGCTCGTGACCGTCTCCTTGAGCGTGGCGATCGCCGACCAGTCGGCGTGCCCGCTGTAGAACTCGGAGGCGGTGCGCGCGTGCAGCGCGATCGACGCGACTCCGGCGCCCTCGGCGGCACGGGCGGCCTCGAGGTAGGTGAGGTGGTCCGGGTCGATGCCCTTGCGCATCTTGACGGTGAGCGGGACGTCGCCGGCGGCCTTCACGGCGCCCTCGACGATCTGCCGGAACAGCGGGAGCTTCCACGGCAGGGCCGCTCCCCCGCCCTTCCGGGTGACCTTGGGCACGGGGCAGCCGAAGTTGAGGTCGATGTGGTCGGCCCGGTCCTCGGCGACGAGCATGGTGACCGCTTCGGCGACCGTGACCGGGTCCACTCCGTAGAGCTGGATCGAGCGCACCGACTCGCTGGGGTGGTGGCGGATGAGGCGCATCGATTCCGGCGTGCGCTCGACGAGCGCGCGGGAGGTGATCATCTCGCTCACGTAGAGGCCGTTGCCGAACTCGCGGCAGAGGCGGCGGAACGCCGTGTTGGTGATCCCCGCCATGGGGGCGAGCACCACCGGCGCGTCGAGTTCGAGGGGGCCGATCCGGAGCGCCGGCGCGGTGCGCGCGGGCGGGGCGGCCGTGAGAGTGGAGGACATCGGTATCGATTCTCCCAGATCCTGTGTTGGGGAAGGCGGAGTGACGAGCGGAGAGGTGGAGAGATGAACGGGAGCACCCCTGTGGAGGACGGTTCGCAGCGGCTGGAGGCGGACGCGTCCGCCCGCGGCCTGGCGGTCGAGATCGTGGAGAGGCCCGCTGCCGGCAGCCTGCACGAGGCGGCCGCGCTGCTCGGCATCGAGCCCGGCGACATCGTGAAGTCGCTCGTGGTGAAGCGCCACGACGGCGGCTACCTGTTCGCCCTGGTCCCCGGCGGGCGGCAGATCGCGTGGCCGAAGCTGCGCGCGGTGGTCGGAGTGAACAAGCTCCGCCTCCCGGACGAGACGGCCGCCCTCGAGGCGACCGGCTACCGGCGCGGCACCATCACCCCGATCGGGTCCACGACGGCCTGGCCGGTCTACGCCGACGAGCGGATCCTCGGCCGCCGCGTCGCGATGGGAGCCGGCGCCGACGGGCGCAGCGCCTTCGTCGACGCGGACGCCCTCGTGGCCGCCTACGGCGCGACCGTCGCCGACATCACCGTGGAGGAGCCTCCGCGCTGATCGGCGGCACCTCGGCCTGCGCTTCAGCGGCCTGCGGCACGGCGCAGACGCCGTCCTCGCACAGCGGCCCGCCGGAGTCGCCCAGCATCTCGAACGGCCCGCCGGAGTCGCCCAGCATCTCGAACGGCCCGCCGGAGTCGCCCAGCATCTCGAACGGCCCGCTCACGCGACGGCCGCCCGCTGCTCCAGCACGTGCTCGAGGACCTCGGTGAACGCCGCCGGCAACTGGGCGCCGGAGACGCCGAAGCGCCCGTCGAGGACGAAGAACGGCACCCCCGAGATCCCGTACTCGCGGGCCTGGGCGATGTCGGACTGCACCCGCCCGAGGTAGCGCCGGTCCTCGAGAGCGCGGCGCGTCTCCGCCGGGTCGAGCCCGACCTCGCCGGCGAGCGAGGCGAGCACTTCCGGATCGGCCAGGTCGCGGCCCTCGACGAAGTACGCGCTCAGGAGACGCTCGACGAGCTCGAGCTGCAGTCCGTTCTCCTTGGCGTGGTGGAGCGCCTGGTGGGCGGTGACCGTCTTGACGTGGCGCACCGACTCGAAGTGGTAGTCGAGGCCGACACTCGCCGCGATCGCCGTGACGGAGTCGAGCATCTGCTGCGCCTGCGCCTCCGGGATGCCCTTGTGCTCGGCGAGGAACGCCGCCTCTCCCCCGCGGTAGTCCTCCGGCGTGTCCGGCGAGAGCTCGAAGCTGCGGTACTCCACGACGACCTCCGGAGCCTCGGGGTGCGCGGCGCGGAAGGCCTCGAGCCCGCGCTCGAACCGGCGCTTCCCGATGTAGCACCAGGGGCAGGCGATGTCGGACCAGACGTCGACGGACAGGGGGCTCGGCTCAGCACTCACCCCCAGGACAACGGAGGGGGCGCCCCGTTATTCCCGCAGCACGCGGACGAGCTCGTCCACGTCGGACTCGTCGTTCCAGAGGTGGAAGGCGATGCGGAGCCGGCCGCCGCGGCCCGAGACGCGCAGACCCGCGGCCTGCAGCAGCTCCAGGTCCGCTCCCCCCTCGTCCGGCCAGGACACGAGCGCCCGGTGCTGAGGCTCCCGGTCAAGCCGCTCGCACAGCAGGTCGCCGAGGCCGGAGGCGTGCGCCCAGACCGCGTCGAGGTCGAGCGAGCGGAACAGAGCGAGCGACGCCTCGGCGCCGGCGAACGCCTGCCAGGCCGGCGAGACGTCGAAGCGGCGGGCGTTCTCGGCCAGGTGCATGGCCGGTCCGTAGCAGGACGACCACACGTCCTCCCCCGAGTACCAGCCCGCCTGCACGGGGACGAGCTCGGCCGCGTAGGCGGGCGAGACGGTGAGGAACGCCACTCCGCGCGGCGAGCACAGCCATTTGTAGGCGTGGGTGAGGGTCGCGTCGAAGCGGGAGGCGTCGACCGGCAGGACGCCGGCCGCCTGCGTCAGGTCGCACGCGGTCCGCACTCGGTGGCGCGCGGCCGCCTCGAGGACGGCGTCGAGATCGGCGAGCGCTCCGCTGCTGGACTGCACGGCGGAGAAGACGACGAGGTCGTCCCCGTCCTCGACGGAGTCGGACAGCGCCTCGAGCGCGACGGAGCGCACGGTCACTCCGCGGTGCGCCTGGGCGAGGAAGGGGAACACGATGGAGGAGAAGTCGCCGTCCACGCAGAGCACGCGGGCCCCGTCGGGCAGCGAGGCGGCGAGCACGGCGGCCATGGCGGAGGTCTGCGAGCCGATCGCGACACGGTCGACCGGGACGCCGGCGATCGCGGCGAACGAGGCACGCGCGCGCTCGGCGACAGCGCCGTAGGCGGCGGCCGTGATCTCCCCGGACGACCAGCCGTCGAGGTCCGCCCGCAGCGCCTCGACGGTCTGCCGCGGCGGCAGGCCGAGGGTGCAGGCGTTGTGGTAGCCGCGGGCACCGGCGAAGCGCGCGCGCAGGTCGGCGGAGTTCGGCAGTGCGGTGCTCACCTCTCGAGGATGACGCTCCGGAGCCGGATCGCCAAGACCGGGGAGCGACCGGGCGCGCCGGCGGCGGGCCCGGTCAGCGGGCGGCGAGGGCGTGCGCCTGCTCGAGCACGGCGACGACCTCGCGGGCCTCGCGGACGTCGACCGGCGAGGGAGCGCCGTCCTGGAGGGACAGCGCGACCTGCTCGAGGAACGCGGCGTATCGTCCCCGCTCACTCGGCACGGGGTGTGCGCCGGAGTCGTCGACGAGGACGCCCCATCCCTCCGGCGCGACCTCGCCGAAGCCGTCGTCGTCCGGTCGGGCGCCGCCGGTGCGGAGCGCGGTCTCCTGCGGATCGAGACCGTCGACGCTGAAGGCGGCGCGGGTGCCGAGCACGCGGAAGCGGGGGCCGGTCGCCCGGGCGACGCGGCTCATGGTGAGGTGGGAGCGGACGCCGCTGTGATGCAGGAGCGAGACGAACGCGTCGTCCTCGCTCGCGGAGCCCTCGTGGACGGTCCGGGTCTCGGCCGCCGTGACGACCGCCGGGCCGAACAGCAGCAGCGCCTGGTCGACCAGGTGGCTGCCGAGATCGAAGAGGATCCCGCCACCCTCGGCCGGACCCGTCTCGCTCTGCCACCGGCCCGTCTTCGGCGCGCTCCAGCGCTCGAAGGTCGACTCGAAGCGGAGGACCTCGCCGAGGACCCCTTCGCCCAGGAGGCGGCGGAGGGTGAGCAGATCGGCGTCCCAGCGCCGGTTCTGGAAGACGAAGACGGGCGCACCGCTCCGCTCGGAGGCGGCGATGATCGCGTCCGCGTCGGCCGTGCTCGGTGCGAAGGGCTTGTCGATCACGACGGCGACTCCGGCCTCGAGCACTCGGACGGCCTGCTCCCGGTGCACCGACGGCGGCGAGGCGAGCACGACCAGCTCCGGCCGCTCGGCGAGCACCGCGTCGAGGTCGGGCACGATCCGGGCCTCGGGATGCGCGGCGGAGGCCGCGGCCCTCCGACCGGCGTCGCGGGTGGAGACGGCGACGACCTCGAACGCCGGGTCGGCCGCGAGGAACGGACCGTGGAAGACGCTGCCGGCGAGCCCGAAGCCGACGATCCCGGCCCGGATCACGAGGAGGCCCCCGGCACGTCGACCGCGCCGCCGAAGCGGCGGGAGCGGCCGGAGTAGTGCTCGATCGCGTCCCAGAGGTCGGTCCGCGTGAAGTCCGGCCAGAGCCGGTCGAGGAACACCATCTCGGCGTAGGCGCTCTGCCAGAGCAGGAAGTTGCTGGTGCGCTGCTCGCCGGAGGAGCGCACGAAGAGGTCGACGTCCGGCATCTCGGGCACGTAGAGCGCCCGGGCGATCGTCTTCTCGGAGATGCCGGAGGGCTTGAGCCGCCCTGCCTGGACCTCGGCGGCGAGCCGCTGCACCGCGTCGGCGATCTCGGTGCGCCCGCCGTAGTTGACGCACATGGTGAGGGTGAGCACGTCGTTGTCCGCGGTCATCCGCTCGGCGAACTGCAGCTCGTTGATCACCGACGCCCACAGGCGCGGCTTCCGGCCGGCCCAGCGGATGCGCACGCCCCACTCGTTGAGCTGATCGCGGCGGCGGTGCAGCACGTCGCGGTTGAAGCCCATCAGGAAGCGCACCTCCTCGGGCGAGCGCTTCCAGTTCTCGGTCGAGAACGCGTAGACGCTGAGGTGCTTCACGCCGATCTGGATCGCTCCGGCCACGACGTCCAGCAGCGCCGTCTCGCCGCGCTTGTGCCCCTCGATCCGAGTCAGGCCGCGGGAGTTCGCCCAGCGGCCGTTGCCGTCCATCACGATGGCGACGTGCCCGGGAACGGCCTTCCGCGGGATCGCGGGCGGATGGATCCCGGTCCAGTCGAGGGGGCGGTACGGCTCGGCGTCCTTGTGGGTGAAGGGCTTCATCGGGTGACGTGCTCCAGGGATCTCAGACCGCGTTCGAGGTGGAACTGCGTGTAGGCGGCGACCACTCCGCTCGCCCGCGACCGCGTGGTCGGCTCGGTGGTCTCGGCGTGGGCCCAGTCTCCCGTGAGCAGTGCGCCCAGCAGGACCACGACCTCCGGAGCGACCCGCGGTGCGCCGGGCGGCGTGCAGTCGGCGCAGACGACGCCTCCGAGCTGCACCACGATCGCGCCGTGGGGCCCGGGAGCGCCGCAGCGCGCGCAGTCCTCGAAGCTGGGCGCCCAGCCCGCGATCGAGAGCGCCCGCAGGAGGTAGGAGTCGAGCGTCAGCACCGGCTCGTGCTCGTGCTTCGAGAGCGAGCGCAGGGCCCCGACGAGCAGCAGGTACTGCTGCAGGGAGGCGTCCGCGTCAGTGAGGCGGTCCGCCGTCTCGACCATCGCGCTCGCCGCCGTGTAGCTGTCGTAGTCGGCGGCGATCAGCGCACCGTAGGCGCCGAGCGACTCGGCCTGCGTGACGATGTCGAGGCTCCGGCCTTCGTAGAGCTGGAGGTCGGCGACCATGAACGGCTCGAGCCGCGAGCCGAACTTGGAGCCGGTCTTGCGCACGCCCTTCGCCACCGCGCGGATCTTGCCGTGGCTGCGCGAGAGCAGCGTCACGATGCGGTCGGCCTCGCCCAGCTTGTGCGTGCGGAGCACCACGGCTTCGTCGCGATAGGTGGGCATCCTCCGATTATCCCCCCGACCTCCGACACCCGGCTGGCAGCCCGGCCGGAGCAGGGCCCGCGCCGTGGAACGATGTCCGGGTGGCAGCCTCCCTCTTCGAGATCCCGGCCTGGGCCGACCTGCTCGCGATCGCCATCGGCTGCCTCCAGGGCGCGATGTTCGCGGGCGAGTTCCGCGACCGCCGGATCGACCTGCTCGGCGTCACGATCATCGGCACGGCCACCGGCCTCGGCGGCGGCGTGCTCCGCGATCTGCTGCTCCAGACGCCCCTGGTGGCCCTGCACACCGACGCGTACCTGATCGTCGCGGTGACCGCCTCCCTGCTCGGGATGCTGCTCCAGCACCTGCTGAACCGGGTCGACGGGACGATCACCGCCCTCGACGCGCTGACCCTCGGACTCTTCGGCGCGATCGGCACCACGAAGGCCCTGTCGCTCGGCGTGCCGGAGGTGCCGGCCGTGTTCGTCGGCACTGTCTCGGCCGTCGGCGGATCCGTCGTCCGCGACATCCTGCTGAACCGGCCGATCGCGCTGATGCACGTCGGCTCGCTCTACGCGGTCGCCGCCTCGGTGGGCACGGGCGTCCTGGTCCTCGCGCTGCGCTTCGGAGTGACGATCGACTTCGCCGCGCCGCTCGCGGTGGGCGTGACCACGGTCATCCGCCTGCTCGCGGTCCGCTACGGCTGGAGCCTGCCCGAGCAGCGCGCGCTCAACGGGGTGCCGCGCCTGCGCTGGCGCCGCCGGACCTAGCGGCGGCCGACCCGGACGCAGGGAGCGGAGTCCCGCGGTCCGCGCACGGGAACGCCGGGGGAGCCGCGACTCATCACGGCTCCCCCGGCGGGGATCGGGTGCGATCAGGCAGAGGCGCCGGCCAGCTCGCGGACCGGGACCTCCTCGCGCAGGGCGCGGTTGACGGCAGAGACGATGGCCTTGAGGGAGGCGGTCGAGATGTCGGCGTCCACGCCCACGCCCCACAGGGTGCGGCCGTTCACCGTGCACTCGACGTACGAGGCGGCCAGCGCGTCGCCGCCGGCGCTGAGCGCGTGCTCGACGTAGTCGAGGACCCGGACCTCGACGCCCTGCTGCTCCAGCACGGCCTCGAAGGCGTTGATCGGGCCGTTGCCCCGCGAGCTGGCCGAGACGCGCTCGTCGCCCACCCGGAGGACCGCGTCCAGCGCGATGCTGCCGCCCAGATCGCTCGACGTGTTCGTGCGCAGCAGCTCGAAGCGGCCCCACTTCTCGTCGGCGCGCTCGGCGGGCGCGGGCAGGTACTCGTCCTGGAACACCGTCCAGATCTGCTCGCTCGTGACCTCGCCGCCCTCGGCGTCGGTCTTGGCCTGCACGACGCCCGAGAACTCGATCTGCAGCCGGCGCGGCAGGTCGAGCGCGTGGTCCGTCTTCAGCAGGTACGCGACTCCGCCCTTGCCGGACTGCGAGTTGACGCGGATGACCGCCTCGTAGGAGCGGCCCAGGTCCTTCGGGTCCACCGGCAGGTAGGGCACGGCCCAGGTGAGCTCGTCGACGCTGCGGCCGGTCCGCTCGGCCTCGGCCTGCATCGCCTCGAAGCCCTTCTTGATGGCGTCCTGGTGCGAGCCGCTGAAGGCGGTGAAGACCAGGTCGCCCGCCCAGGGGCTGCGCTCGGGCACGGGCAGCTGGTTGCAGTACTCGGCGGTGCGCTTGATGCCGTCCATGTCGCTGAAGTCGATCTGCGGGTCGATCCCCTGGGTGAACAGGTTCACGCCCAGCGCGACCAGGTCGACGTTGCCGGTGCGCTCGCCGTTGCCGAAGAGGCAGCCCTCGATCCGGTCGGCGCCGGCCAGGTAGCCCAGCTCGGCGGCCGCCACGGCCGTGCCGCGGTCGTTGTGGGGGTGCAGCGACAGCACGATGTTCTCGCGCTGCGCGAGGTTGCGGCTCATCCACTCGATCGAGTCGGCGTAGACGTTCGGGGTGGCCATCTCGACGGTGGCGGGCAGGTTCAGGATGACCTTGCGCTCGGGAGTCGGCTCGAAGACCTCGACGACCCGGTCGCAGATCTCGCGGGCGAAGTCGAGCTCGGTGCCGGTGTAGCTCTCGGGCGAGTACTCGTAGTAGACGGCCGTGCCGGGGACGGTCGACTCCATCTCGCGGCACTTGCGGGCGCCGGCCAGCGCGATGTCGATGATGCCCTGACGGTCCTTGCGGAACACGACCTCGCGCTGCAGCACGCTCGTGGAGTTGTAGAGGTGCACGATCGCCTGGCGCGCGCCGCGGATCGACTCGTAGGTGCGCTCGATCAGGTGGTCGCGGGCCTGGGTCAGCACCTGGATGGTGACGTCCTCGGGGATCGCGCCCTCCTCGATGAGGCTGCGCACGAAGTCGAAGTCGGTCTGGCTCGCGCTCGGGAATCCGACCTCGATCTCCTTGTAGCCCATCCGGACCAGCAGATCGAACATGATGCGCTTGCGCTCGGGGCTCATCGGGTCGATGAGCGCCTGGTTGCCGTCGCGGAGGTCCACGGCGCACCAGCGGGGCGCGGCGGTGATGCGCTTCGACGGCCAGGTGCGGTCGGGCAGGTCCACGGCGATCAGCTCGTGGAAGGGACGGTACTTGCCGATCGGCATGGGCGACGGCTTCTGGTTGTTCAGCATGAGGTGCTCTCCCGGCGCAGTGGTGCGCACGTGTCTGTTCTCGCTCGTGACCGATCCCGCTCGCATGCGGCTCCGCTGGTGGGCGGTGCCGGTCGGGCGGTCTCGCGGGGATCCGGATGCGGATCGACCTCGCGGGCGAGGGATGGTTCAGCCGACGACGGACTCCGCGACGAGGATGGCCTGAGGATCAGATCTCGTCGCGGCGGAGAAGGAGGAGCTGTCCGAAGCGCACCCGGTCAGGGTAGCACCGCCCCCGCGGCGCGTCACCCCGGCGTCCCGCGCTAGGAGACCAGGCCGTTCTCGTAGGCGTAGACCACCAGCTGCACACGGTCGCGCAGGCCGAGCTTGCCGAGGGTGCGGCTGATGTGCGTCTTCACCGTCGCCTCGCTCAGGAACTCGGCCCGCGCGATCTCGGTGTTGCTCATCCCCCGCGCGGCCAGGTGGAAGATCTCGCGCTCGCGGTCGGTGAGGGTCGCGAAGGCGGGCGGGGTCTCGCGTCCGCTGCCCGCCGCCCCGAAGTGCTCGAAGAGGTCGCGGGTCGCGGAGGCGGCGACCACGGCGGTCCCCGCGTGCACGGTGCGGACGGAGGCGAGGAGGAAGCCGGGCTCCGTGTCCTTCAGGAGGAAGCCGCTCGCGCCCGCCCGGATGGCGCGCGCGGCCGCCTCGTCGAGGTCGAAGGTCGTCAGCACGAGGATGCGCGGAGGCTGGACCCGCCGCTCCTGCGCGTCCGCGAGGATCCGCCGGGTCGACTCGATCCCGTCGACGCCCGGCATCCGGATGTCCATCAGCACGACGTCGGGGGCCAGCCGCGCGACCAGCTCCGCGCCCTCCGCTCCGTCGGAGGCCTCGCCGACCACCTCGAGATCGGGCTGCGAGCCGAGCAGCATGCGGATGCCGGCGCGGAAGAGGGCCTGGTCGTCGACGAGGACGAGGCGGATGGTGTCGGTCATGCGGGGCTGCCTCCGGAGGCGAGGGGTAGGGCGGTGCGGGCGAGGGACGGGGAGGAGGGCAGGCGCGCGTCGACGACGAAGTCGTCCCCGACCGGGCCGGCGGCGAGCACTCCCCCGACGAGCGCGGCGCGCTCGCGCATGCCGACCAGGCCGTGGCCCTCGCCCGGCAGGGAGTCGCGCTCGACGTCGGCGCACCGGGCGTTGCGCACGGTCAGGGCGAGCTCGCCGCCGTCCTGGCGCAGGGCGATGTCGAGCGGCGAGCCCGGGCGGCCGTGGCGGAGAGCGTTCGTGGTCGCCTCCTGGGCGATGCGGTACAGGGCCAGACCGACGGCGCGCGGCACCGCCTCCAGGTCGACGGCGAGCTCGGCGCGGACGGGGGCTCCGGCTCCGCCCACGCTGTCGAGGAGGGCCGGCAGGTCGCGGGCGCCGGGCTGCGGGCCGTCGCTCTGCGAGTGCCGCAGCTGGGCGAGGAGCACGCGCACGTCGCCGAGGGCGTCCCGGGCGACGGAGGAGATGGTCAGCAGCGCGGCGTCGGTCTGCTCGGGGCTGGTGGCGCCGAGGTAGCGCGCGCCGTCGGCCTGCGCGATCACGACGGCGAGGGAGTGGGCGACGACGTCGTGCATGTCGCGGGCGATCCGGTTGCGCTCCTCCACGGTGTCGAGCTCGCGCTGCGCCCGCGCGCGCTCCTGCTCGGCCTGCGCGCGCAGGGTCTGGCCCTCCCGCGCCCGGCGGACCGAGCGGGAGAGCAGTCCGATGGTCCAGGAGAGGCCGAGCGTCGCGAGGATCCCGCCGAAGGTGGCGCCGGCCGACAGCAGGCCGTCGTAGGCGCTCGCGACGAGGTCGAAGACCAGGACGAGGTAGACGACGGCGACCACGGCGCCGAGGACGGCCGACACCGCGCCCGCGATCCGCACCCGCCGCGACTCCGACGCGCCGGCGCCGAAGAGGACGGCCAGGATGGCCAGATCCGCGGGTCCGGGAGCGAGGCTCGCGCTCATCTGGAGGGCGGCACCGGCCCAGGCGATCGAGAGGGCGAGGACCGGGGACCGCCGGTGCAGCACCAGCGCGACCGCGAGCACGCCCGCGACCAGCAGCTGCATCGCGCCGTCCACCCCGGCGAACGGGAGGCCGGCGACGAGGAGGAGCACCAGCGCCTGACCACCGGCGACCCCCACCGCGAACGGGTCCTGCGGCCCGGCGACCCGGGTCAGCAGCGCGTCGATCCGATCGCCCGCGAGGACCGGCGCCCGCAGCGCCTTGAGGTACACGAGGACCTTCGCCGCACCGAGCACGGAGGCGACCGCGAGGGCGACCAGGGCGAGGACCACGAACTCCACGCGCGCCGGGAGCCCGGACGGATCGAGCGGGCCGGAGAGGCCGAGCGCGACGGTGACGCCGCCGATCCCGGCGAGGATCAGGCCGCCCGCGAGCGCCAGGGCACGGGTCCAGGGGCCCACCCGGCGGGTCGTCTGCCAGAGGACGACCAGGCCGACGAGCACCCCGTCGACGGGGACGCCGCCGAGCAGGACGCCTCCGTCGGCGAGCGCGCCGACCGCGACGAGCGAGGGGGCGAGCGCGGGCAGGAATCCCGCGAACGCGAGGGCCAGCGCGAGCACGAGGCCGCCGGCGATCCGCTCGGTCGGAGTGACCCCGGTGAGCCCGAGCAGCAGGTGGAGGGCGGCGAGCAGCGCCCCGGCGATCGGCAGGGCCGCCGGTCGGTCGAGGAGGGCGCGCATGAGGACCACGCTACGGGTCCGCGCGCCCGGGGGCGTCGTCCTGGAGGGTGACCGCCGTCGTCCTCCGGCGTCAGAAGCCCAGGCGCCCCAGCAGCTTCGGGTCGCGCTGCCACTCCTTGGCGACCTTCACCCGGATGGAGAGGAACACGCGACGGCCCAGCAGGCGCTCGATCTGCTCGCGGGAGACGGCTCCCACCTCGCGCAGGCGCTGGCCGCCCTTGCCGATGATGATGCCCTTCTGGCTGTCGCGCTCCACGAAGACGTTGGCGTAGATGTCGATCAGCGAGCCGTCCTCGCGCTCGACCATGTCGTCGAGCGTCACGGCGAGGGAGTGCGGCAGCTCGTCCGAGACGCCCTCGAGAGCGGCCTCGCGGATGAACTCGGCGATCCGCGAGGACAGGTCCTCGTCGGTCACCGCCTCCTCCGGGTAGAGGGCGGGCGAGACCGGCATCAGGCGCAGGAGCTCGACGGCCAGGACGTCCAGCTGCTCCTCGGTCACGGCCGAGATCGGCACGATCGTGTCCCACTCGCGCAGCTCCGAGACGGCGAGCAGCTGCTTCGCCACGGACTTCTTCGAGGAGAGGTCGACCTTCGAGACGATCGCGACCTTCCGAGCGCGCGGGAAGGAGTCGAGCTGCTCGTTGATGAAGCGGTCTCCCGGGCCGATCGGCTCGTCCGCGGGGAACAGCATCCCGATGACGTCGACGTCGCCGAGGGTCGAGGTGACGAGCGAGTTCAGCCGCTCTCCGAGGAGCGTGCGCGGCCGGTGGATGCCGGGGGTGTCGACGACGATCAGCTGGCCGTCGGTGCGGTGCACCACGCCGCGGATAGCGCGCCGCGTGGTCTGGGGCTTCGAGCTCGTGATGGCGATCTTCTCGCCGACGAGGGCGTTCGTGAGCGTCGACTTGCCCACGTTCGGGCGGCCGACGAAGGACACGAAGCCCGCCCGGTAGGGTGCGGCGGCGGGAGTGGTGTCGGTCATCGTGCGTCCTCGTGCTGATCGCCCGTGGCTCCGCGGGTGGGAGCCGTGCTCGGGCTGGGGGTGGTGGTGCCGCCGTCCGCGATGATCGCGACGGGGCCGGTGCCGGGCTCGCCGGCGGTGTCCAGATCGGGATCGCGGCGGACGATCACCGTGGAGATGGTCCCACGGCGCGGGTCCGCCTGCTCGGCCTCGAGCAGCACTCCGCCGATCCGCGCCGTCGCGCCGCGCTCGGGGAGGCGCCCGTAGGCCTTGGTCAGCAGTCCGCCGACCGAGTCGACGTCGTCGTCCTCGAGGTCGAGCTCGAACAGCTCGCCGAGCTCGTCCACCGGCAGGCGCGCCGAGACGCGGTAGACCCCGGGCGCCGTCTCCTCGAAGAGGTCGACCTCGCGGTCGTACTCGTCGGAGATGTCGCCGACGAGCTCCTCGATGAGGTCCTCCAGCGTCACCAGGCCCGCGATGCCGCCGTACTCGTCGACCACCATCGCGAGGTGGTTGGACTCGAGCTGCATCTGGCGGAGCAGCTCGTCGGCCTTCTTCGACTCGGGCACGAACAGCGCGGGGCGCGCGAGATCGGCGACCGTGTCGTCGTCGTCCGGCCGCTCGTAGGTGTGCCGGGCCACGTCGCGCAGGTAGAGCACGCCGAGGACGTCGTCGACGCCGTCGCCGATGACGGGGAGCCGGGAGATGCCGCGGCTCAGCAGGAGCCCCATGCCGGCGCCGACGGAGGAGGTCGCCTCGATCGTCACCATGTCGGTGCGGGGCACCATCACCTCGCGGACGAAGGTGTCGTTGAACTCGAAGATCGAGTGGATCAGCTCGCGGTCGTCCTGCTCGAGCACGTCCTGCTCGGTCGCCTCGTCGACCATGCTGAGCAGCTGCTCCTCGGAGGAGAACCCCGCCGAGCGCCCGGTCCCCGGCGTCACCCGGTTGCCGAGTGCCACGAGCCCGTGCGCGACCGGACCCAGCGCGAGCCGGAGCACGTGCACGAGCGAGGCGCTGGTGGACAGGACCGCGCGGGCGTTGGCGCGCCCGACGCTGCGGGGGCTGGAGCCGACCAGGACGAACGAGACCGCCGCCATGATCAGGACCGCCAGCAGGAGCGCGAGCCAGAGCTGCGGGACCTCGACGACCAGCACCGTGGTGACGAACACCGCGGCCGTCGTCTCGGCCGCGATCCGCGAGAAGTTGACGACGTTGACGTGGGCGCTCATGTCGCCCGCGATCGCGCGGAGAGCGCGGGCGCTGCGGGAGTGCTGGGCCATGTCGAGCAGGTCGCTGCGCGAGAGGACGCCGAGTGCGGCGTCGGTCGCGGCGAACCAGCCGCCGACGGCGACGAGCGCGAGGGCGGCGATGAGGAGCTGGAGAGTGGGCACTGCGCGCTCTAGCGGCGTCGCTCGCTGATGTGGAAGCCGACCAGGATGTCGCGCTGGATGCCGAACATCTCGCGCTCCTCCTCCGGCTCGGCGTGATCGAAGCCGAGCAGGTGCAGGAGCCCGTGGGCGGTCAGCAGCTGCAGCTCGTCGAGCACGGAGTGGCCGGCCGACTCGGCCTGGGACTGCGCGACCTGCGGGCAGAGCACTATGTCACCGAGGAGCCCCGCGGGGGTCTGCTCGTCCTCGGTCCCGGGACGCAGCTCGTCCATCGGGAAGCTGAGCACGTCGGTCGGTCCCGGCTCGTCCATCCACTGCACGTGCAGCTGCTCCATCGCGCCCTCGTCGACCAGCACGATCGCGAGCTCGGCGTCGGGGTGCACGTGGAGCGAGTCGAGCG
>NZ_PSTM01000037.1:0-16179 GCF_002930875.1 Rathayibacter sp. AY1A5
GCCCTCGACGCCGCCGCCACCGCCGCCCCCGCCCTCGACGCCGCCGCGATCATGGCCCGCTGCGACGAGCTCGCCGCGGTCTCCTCCAGCCGCGACGGCATCGAGCGGGTCTACCTCTCGCCCGAGCATGCCCGGGTGAACGCGATGGCCGCGCGCTGGATGACCGAGGCGGGCATGCGCACCTGGCAGGACGCGGCCGGCAACCAGTGCGGCCGCTACGAGGGCGCGACTCCGGGACTCCCGGCGCTCCTGCTCGGCTCGCACCTCGACTCGGTGCCCGACGCGGGCCGCTACGACGGGATCCTCGGCGTGATGCTCGCGATCGCCGTGGTGTCGCGCCTGCAGGGGGCGGGCCGGCGCCTGCCGTTCGCCGTCGAGGTCGTCGCGTTCGGCGACGAGGAGGGCACCCGCTTCGGCACAGCGCTCCTCGGCTCCCGCGCCCTCGCCGGCACCTGGGACGAGCACTGGTGGGAGCTCGAGGACGCCGACGGGACGACGCTCGTCGAGGCGTTCCACGAGTTCGGGCTGGACCCCTCGCGCATCCGCACCGCCGCGCGCGACGCGCAGGACGTTCTCGCCTACCTCGAGGCGCACATCGAGCAGGGCCCCTACCTGGAGGAGGCTGACCGCGCCCTCGCCGTGGTCTCCTCGATAGCGGGCGCCCGCCGCTTCGCACTCACCCTCACCGGCAAGGCCGGGCACGCGGGCGGAGTTCCGCTCGACCGCCGCCGCGACGCGCTCACCGGGGCGGCCGAGGCCGTGCTCGCGGTGGAGCGCATCGCGCGGGAGCAGGGCGTGATCGCCACGGTCGGCCGGCTCGAGACCTTCCCGGGCGCGGTCAACGTCATCCCCGGCCGGGTCGAGTTCAGCCTCGACCTCCGCGCCGAGACCGACGCCCAGCGCGACACGGCGTGGGACGCCATCGAGCACGCGATGTCGGAGTCGGCGTCGCGCCGCCGTCTCGCGCTGACGGTGGAGGAGACCCACTCGGCCCCCGCGGTCGTCGCCTCCTCTCGGCTGCAGGACGTCGTGCGGGCGGGCATCCGCGCGACCGGGGACGCGGAGCCGATGGTGCTGTTCTCCAAGGCCGGCCACGACGCGATGGCGGTCGCCGACCTCGCCGAGTACGCGATGCTCTTCCTCCGCTGCGAGGGCGGCGTCAGCCACCACCCGGACGAGAACGTGACCGAGGCCGACGTCGCGACCGCGCTCGACGCGTTCGAGGCGGCCGTGCTGGCGCTCGCCGACGGGACGCAGACCGCGTGACCCCCGCCCCGGCCCCCTCGACGAGCATCGGTCACCGCATCGATGCCGGCTACGCCGCGCTGTCGCGGCAGGAGCAGCGGGCGGCCGACTTCATCCTCGACCACCTCGGCGACCTGGCCGTCTACACGGCGACCGAGCTCGCCCAGCACAGCGGAGTGTCCAAGGCCACGGTCTCGCGGCTGTTCCGCCGCCTGGGGTTCTCGAACTCGCAGGAGGTGCGCGAGCACGCCCGGGCGCTGCGGTCCTCCGGTGTGCCGGTCGGTCCCGCGCAGGGACAGGGGGATCCGCTCGCCGCGCACCTCGAGAGCGAGCGGGCGAACCTGGCCCGGCTGGCCGCCGCGTTCGGCGACGGGCGGCTGGAGGAGGCGGTGCGGCTGATCGCGGGAGCGCGCGAGGTCGTCGTGATCGGACTGCGCAACAGCTACCCGGTGGCGCTGCACCTGCGCCAGCAGCTCGCGCAGGCGCGCGGACGCGTCCGGATCGCCCCGCAGCCCGGCCAGTCGCTCGGTGAGGAGCTCGAGGGGCTCGGAGCCGAGGACGTCGTGGTGCTGGTCGGCTTCCGCCGCCGCCCCGCCTCCTTCGCCGCCCTGATCGGGACGCTCGCCGCGCGCGAGGTGCCCGTGGTGCTCCTCGCGGATCCGCCCGCCCGGCGCTACGCGGAGCACGCGGCGGTCTGGCTGGAGTGCCCGGTCGACAGCGGCACGGCGCTGGACAGCTACGCGGCGGCGATGAGCGCGGTCGCGCTCGTGGCCTCCGGAGTGCTCGGGGCGTCGCCGAGGGAGTCGCGCGAGCGGATCGCCGGGATCAGCACGGCCTACGCGGAGCTCGCCGAGCTGGAGGACCGGCCGTGAGCGAGGCGGCGGAGCTGATCCGCGCGCACGCCAAGGACCCCGTCGGGCAGGCCGACCCGACTCCGTCCCTCGGCCGTGCCGAGCTGATCACCCCCACCTGCGGCGACCGGATCGAGCTGCGCGTCGACGGCGGCGTCGAGCAGGTGCGCCTCGCCTGGAGCGGGCGGGGGTGCGAGGTCTCACGGGGATCCGCGTCGCTGCTCGTGGACGGTCTCGACGGGCTGCCGGCGCCGGCGGTACGGGAGCGGATCGACGCGTTCCTCGCGGCGATGGCGCACCGGGAGGGTGCACTCGCCGGCGAGGAGCAGGCGCTGCTCGCGGTGGCGGGCAATCCCGTCCGCTCCGTCTGCGCGACCCTGGCCTGGCGGGCGCTGGCCGCCGCCCTCGACGACGCGGGCCTGGCGTGAACCGCTCAGTCCGGCCCGTCGCGGTCGGCTCCCGACCACAGATCGCCGCACTCCACCCCCCGCGCGCCCCTCGCGCGGAGCAGGTCGCGCGCGCCGGAGTCGCCGTGCACGCCCTCGAGGAGCTCCGGCCAGTGGTCCCGTCCCAGCAGCACCGGATGACCGGGCCGACCGCGGAAGACCGCGCGGGCGAGCACGTCCGGCGCGACCGGCGCCTCCGCGAGCAGCCGGGCCCCCACGCTCGGCGGCTCCTCGGGCAGGTCGACCAGGGCGACCAGCGCGGCGACGCCCTCGGCCGCGGCGAGACCCGCGCGGAGCGACGCCGAGAGGCCGCTCTCCCACTCCGCCGCGACGACCACGTCCGCGGACGGGGGCACCAGGAGGCGCGCCCGTCCGCCCTCCGCGCCCAGGACCACGAGCACCCGCCCGCAGCCCACCGCGCGGAGCCTCTCGGCGGCCCGCTCCACCCAGGGAACTCCCGCCGCGTCGCGCCGCAGCGCCTTCGGGCCGCCCGCCCGGCGCCCCGCACCCGCCGCGAGCACCAGCCCGACGAGGTCCCGACTCCCGACCAGATCCATCCGACCATCGTGCCGCAGGCCGAGCCCCTGCTCCGCCGGACGAAGGAGACCGCATGACCGACACCCGATCCGAGACCGCCCGCGACGTGCTGCTCGCGTGCCTCGCCGTCCCCCGCTGGGCCGACGAGGTCGCCTCCGGCGCGCCCTACCCGTCGGCCGACGCGCTCGCCGACGCGGCCGAGCGGGCCGCGCGCACGCTCACCGAGGAGGAGGTGGAGGCGGCGCTGGCCGACCACCCCCGGATCGGCGAGCGGCACGCGGGCGCGGGGCGCTCCTCCGCGTTCTCGGCCGCGGAGCAGGCGGCGAGCCGCACGGGCGACGAGGAGCTGACCCGGCGGCTGCTGGCCGGCAACCGCGCCTACGAGGAGCGGTTCGGGCGCGTGTTCCTCCTCCGCGCGGCCGGCCGCGACCGGGCCGAGGTCGTCGCGGAGCTGGAGCGGAGACTCGGGCTCGACGACGAGACGGAGGCCCGCATCGTCGCGGAGCAGCTGCGGGAGATCACGGTGCTGCGCGTCCGCGGCCTCGACGACGGGCGCCTCGTCCGGGCGGAGGCCGCACGATGAGCGGGCACGCCAGCCGCGTCACCACCCACGTGCTCGACGCCGTCCGCGGCCGCCCCGCGCGCGGGGTCCCGGTGGCTCTCGACGCCCGTGTCGGCTCAGGCTGGGAGCGCCTCGCCGAGGCCCGCACCGACGACGACGGCCGCGTGGCGGCCTTCGGGCCGGAGCGCCTGGCCGCCGGGGTGCACCGGGTCGTCTTCGACACCGGCGCCTGGTTCGCCGCCTCGGGCACCGAGTCGTTCTACCCCGAGGTCGTTGTCGCCTTCCGCCTCGACGACGAGGAGGCGCACTTCCACATCCCGCTCCTGCTCAGCCCCTTCGCCTACTCGACCTACCGGGGCAGCTGATGCAGCTGCAGGACGTCCTCGACGCGCCGCAGCTGCGGCTGCGCGTGCTGGTCGCCGGCGACGGAGCGCTCGCGCGGCCGGTCGACGGCATCTTCACGACCGATCTCCTCGACCCGCGCCGCTACATCTCGCGCGACCAGCTGGTGCTGACCGGTCTGGTCTGGCGTCGGGACGCCCAGGACAGCGCGGCCTTCGTCGCCGCGGTCGCGGACTCGGGTGCCAGCGCTCTGCTCGCCGGCGAGGGGCTGCTGGGCTTCGTGCCGGACGACCTCGTCGTCGCCTGCCGCGAGCACGACGTCCCGCTGATCGCCGTGCCGGCCGATGTGTCGTTCGGCGCGATCACGGCGCACCTGTCGAACGCCCTCGCCGGCGACCGCGTGGCCCGGCTGACGGCCGCCCTCGCCCGCCAGCGGGAACTGCTGACGGAGGTCTACCGGGGGCAGCAGCTCGACGAGCTCGTCACGCGCACCTCGCGCGAGCTCGGACTCCCCGTGTCGGTGCTGACCGCCACCGGTCGGACCGCGGCCTCCGCCTCGCCCCTGGGGCTGGGGGAGATCGAGCGGGTCGTGCACGCGGCGCTCACGGCCCGGCGCAGCCCGGTCGTGGTCGCTGACGCCCGCGGCGGCGCCCTGTCGGTCCTCACCGTCGCCGGAGCGGGCGAGCACCGCGCCACCTCCTGGCTGGTCGTCGTCGGGGGCGACTGGAACGACTGGCCCGCCGCAGTACTCGACGCCGTGACGGAGCTCGCCGGAGTCGTGGGGGTCTACCGGCTGCAGCGGGAGGCGGCGCTCTCGGCCGACTCCGCTCTCGCCGACCGCCTGCTCGAGCTCGTGGAGGAGGACAGCGAGCAGCCCGAGGCCGCGGTGTACCTGCGGCAGCTCGGACTCGGCGGCGCCGGGCGGTGCGCCGTGGTCGCCGCCGAGTTCGAGGGCGACGCGCCCCCGGACCTGGCGCGCCGTGTCCTGGTCGACGCCGCCGCGCACCTGGGCCGCGCCGTGGTCGGACGCGACGCCCAGGGCTGCGCGGTGGCGGTGCTGCCCACCGAGGCGACCGATGCGATCCCCACCGGCGCGGATCCGCTCGCCGTCGTCACCTCGGCGCTGCGACGAGCGGGAGCCGCGTGGCCGGGCGCCGTGCTGCGCGTCGGGACGAGCGCCGCGACTCCGCTGCCCGCGCTCGGCGGCGCCCTCCGCTCGGCACGCTACGGGATGCTGCTGCCGGGCACTCCTGGCGACGACGCTCCGGTGCGGGTCAGCGACTCCGGGGAGGTCACCTCCGCCGTGCAGCTGCTGAGCGCGGTCCCCGACCACCTGCGCTCGGTGTTCGTCGAGCTGGTGCTCGGGCGGCTCGTCGAGCACGACGCGCGCTACGGCTCGCAGCTGGTCGCCACGCTCGCGGCGTTCCTCGACTGCGGCGGCTCGTGGGTGCGCACGGCGGAGCAGACGCACCTGCACCTGAACACGGTGCGGTACCGCATCGCGAGGGTGGAGGAGCTGACGCAGCGCGACCTGTCGGACACCGCGGACCGCGCCGACCTGTTCCTGGCGCTGCGCCTGCGCTGACGGCCGGGTGCGCGCGGTCCGCACCGCGCTTCCCGGGCCGGCCCCGTCACTCCGGAGGCGCGATCCGCCTGCCCCGGACGTGCACCGCGGCGATCGCCGGCTCGCGCAGGGTCATCAGCAGGGCGAAGAGCAGCTGGGCCGTCGCCTCCTCCTCGTCGTCCGCGCGGATCCCGTGGGCGAGGACGTCGGCGAGCGGCTCCCACCGGTCGGGCTCGATGCGGAGGAAGTCCGCGTCCTTCCCGGGGTCGAGGCTGCCGAACCGGTCCTCCTGGTCGAGCGCCCGCGCGCCGGCGAGCGTCGCCGTGAACAGGAGCTCGGCCGGATGCAGGGCGACGGCCGCGTCGCCGGGCTCCGAGAGGTGCACCTTGAAGGCGTCGTTCGCCACTCGCGCCAGCAGCCACTCGTCGCCCGCGCCCACGTCCGAACCGAGGGCGACGGTGACCCCCGAGGCGACGGTCCGGCGCCAGGGCATGGTGCCGGAGCCGAGGAACTGCTGCGAGGTCGGGCAGTGGGCGATCGAGGTGCCGGTCTCCTCCATCCGGTGCAGCTCCGCGTCCTGGCAGTGCACGGCGTGGGCGAGGATCGTGCGCGGCCCGAGGAGCGAGGAGCCGCCGCGCGCGGAGCCGGGGAGGAAGAGCCCGTCGTAGGTGTCGAGGTAGCTGCGGGTGCCGTACGAGCCGAGCACGGCGGCGATCTCGCCGTCGCCGGGCCGGTCGTTCTCGTTGAGGTGGCTGTGCACGTAGACGCCGCGTCCGCGGACGTCGTCGTAGAGGTCGCCGAGCGCTCCGAGGGTCCGGGGAGTGACGGACAGCGAGAACCGCGGGACGAGCGCGACCTGCAGGAGCGGGTCCCTCCCGTGCCAGCGGTCGATCTCCTCCGACGCGAGCGTCAGCGCCTCCTCCTCGGAGGTGATCAGGGGAGCCGCCGAGGCCGGGCCCGTGGTCTGGATGCCGCGCCCCGACACGATCCGCAGCCCCGCCTCGCGGCTGCGCTCGAAGAGGGCGTCCTGCGCGGCCGGGAACGCGGAGCCGAAGACCATCGCGGCGGTCGTGCCCGCGGCCACCCGCCGCCGGGTGAAGGCGCGCGCGACGACGTCGGCGAACTCCGGGTCGGCGAGCCGCGCCTCCGAGGGGAACACCGTCCGGTCGAGCCACTCGAGCAGCTGGCCGCCGCCGAAGCCGTCGGTCGAGAACGTCTGGGGGAAGTGCACGTGCGCGTCGACGAAGCCGGGCAGCAGGACCGACGCGGCGTCGCCGGAGACCGGCAGGAGAGCGAAGCGGTCCGGCAGCTCGCGGTACGGACCGACCCAGGCGATCGTGCCGTCCTCGTCCACGGCGAGAGCGCCGTCCGGGATCGACACCAGCGACTCCCGCGCGGTCGCGAGCGTCGCACCCCCGGCGACGTGCAGCACGTGCCCCCGGTGGACGCCCCCGGCGCCGGTCACACCAGGCCCGTGTAGGCGGTCCAGGCGGATCCCGCGGGCGGCGCGTCGTCGCGGGTGACGCTCGCCTGGATCAGCCCGTAGGGGCGGTCGGCGGCGTGGAAGACCTCGTTGTCGTTCTCGACGCCGAAGGGCGAGAGGTCGTAGACGAAGTGGTGCTTGTTCGGCGCGGAGAGACGGATCTCGACGATCTGCGGGTACTCCTCCAGGACCGCCTTCCCCATCTCGAAGAGCGTCTGCTGGAGGGCGAGGGAGTGCACGGTCGCGAAGCGGCTCGTCATGAGCGCCTTGACGCCCGCGTAGACCGCCTCCCAGTCCATTGCCGCGATCTCGTCCTCGCTCAGGGCGAAGCGCCACTTCGCGACCAGCGAGGTCGCCATCACCCGGTCGTGCGTCGGCTGGAGGACCGTGTACGGGTCGGTGAGGAAGCTGTGGAACTCGCTCCCCGTGGACTTCAGGATCGTGAGGTCCTTGAAGCCGCCGGTGATCCAGATCCGCCGCTCGTCACCCGAGCCCTCGACCGTGACCGACGCGATCCGCGTCTCCTGGCCCTTCCGGACCCAGGTGTGGTCGTGCTCGCGCCCGTCCACCAGCACGCGCTCCCAGGCGAACTCCTCGATCTCGATGCGGGCGCCGTGGACGGGCTCGTAGCCGTCGACGAAGTGGCGGGCCAGCTCGAGGCCGTAGGGCTCGATCGAGCGCAGGCCCTTCTCCTTGGCGAAGGCGTACGCCGTCTGCTTCTGCGTGTCCGTGGGCAGGACGGCCGACTGGTCGCCCTCTCGGTGCGCGGCCTCGAAGTCGCCGCGGAGGGCCGTGGAGATGTTGACGTCGTGGATCTCGTGCCGCGGGGTCTCGCGGTAGATCCGCACGACGCGGTTCTCGGCCTTCCCGTACTGGTGGTCCCCGAGGATGATCGACATGTCCGCTCCTGTCCGTTCCGTGCGGCCGGGCCCGGTCACGCGGTGGTGACCGTCCTGCTCGCGGCTCCTGCGAGCCCGTCTGCCAGCCTCGCGCCTGCCGGGGGCTCCGCGCACTGGCGGAGCATCCCGAGGAGCCGCCGCCGGGACTCCGAGTCTTGTGCGATCCGCCCGCTCCGCGGCTCCGACCCGCCTCCGTTCACACGCTCGAAACCTGCCGATGACACGGCGGCGCTCGGCGTGAGCGGTCGAGCTCCCCGAGGTGTCGTCAGGGAGGCGGGGGATCGGCGGGTCGAGGTCAGGGGCGGGTGAGGAGGCGCCCGGCGGGCGGGACCGTCGCGGCGGTGACGCGGCGGCCGCCCACCCAGGTGGCGGCGACGGCGCCGCGGAGGACGCGGCCCTCGTAGGCCGAGACGGGGTTCCGGTGCGAGAGGGCGTCGGCGTCCACGCGCCACTGCGCCTCCGGGTCGAACGCGACCAGGTCGGCGTCGGACCCCGCGTGCAGCAGGCCCTTCTGGCCGAGCCCGGCGAACGCGGCGGTCGCCGTGGACATCCAGGCGACGACCTGCTCGAGCGGGATGCCCCGCTCGCGGGCCCCGGTCCAGACCGCGCGGAAGCTCAGCTCGAGTCCCGAGATCCCGCCCCAGGCGACGCCGAAGTCGCCGCCGGCGGGGAGCTTCAGCTCGGCGGTGGCGGGGGAGTGGTCCGAGGCGATGATGTCGATCGTCCCGTCGAGCAGCCCCTTCCAGAGCAGCTCGCGGTTGCGCTCGTCGCGGATCGGCGGGCAGCACTTGAACTGTGTGCCGCCGTCGGGGATCGAGCCGGCGTCGAAGGTGAGGTAGTGCGGGCAGGTCTCGGCTGTGATCGGCAGCCCCTCGGCCTTGGCCTCGCGCAGGAGCGGCAGCGCGTCGGCGGAGGAGAGGTGCAGGATGTGCGCGCGGCAGCCGGTCTCGCGGACGGCCTCGATCACGTGCAGGATCGCGCCGCGCTCGGAGGCGGGCGGGCGGGAGTCGACGAACGCGCCGTAGGAGGCGCCGGGCTCCAGCGCGCTCGCCTCCAGCTCGGCCGGGTCCTCGGCGTGCACGATCAGCAGTCCGTCGAAGGCGGCGATCTCGCGCATCGCCTCGACGAGCTGCTCCCGGCTCAGGTGCGGGAACTCGTCCACGCCGCTCGGCGAGAGGAAGCACTTGAAGCCGAAGACGCCCGCGTCGTGGAGCTCGCGCAGCGTGCCGAGGTTCGAGGGGATCGCCCCGCCCCAGAAGCCGACGTCCACCTGCGCCTGCGGCCCGGCGGCCGCGCGCTTGGCCTCGAGCCCCGCCACCGTGGTGGTCGGCGGGATCGAGTTCAGCGGCATGTCGATGATCGTGGTGACGCCCCCGGCGGCGGCGGCGCGGGTGGCGGAGGCGAAGCCCTCCCACTCCGTGCGGCCCGGCTCGTTGACGTGCACGTGGGTGTCGACGATCCCCGGGATCAGGACCTGGCCCTCGGGGAGGACGATCTCCTCCGTGGTCCGCCAGGGGGCGTCCCGCTCGCCGACCGCGACGATCAGGCCCTCGGCGATCGCGATGCTGGCCGGACGCCGGCCGTTCTCGGTCAGCACGTCGGAGGCGCGGATCACGAGGTCGAGGAAGGGAGCGTCGTCAGGCATGGATCGACCCTATACTCGGCATGTTTCCTGCGTGTGAGCGCCCGTCGGCGGCTCCGCCCGGCCTCCCCGCAGCCCCGGCGCCGTCGCCTCCCGTCCGAGAAGAGGAGGCCGTCGTGCTCGACATCGCCGCCCCCCTGCTCGAGCGCGTCGAGGGGGGCGGGAGCGTCGCGGTCGTCACGGTCACGCACGTCTTCGGCTCGGCTCCCCGCGCTCTCGGCTCCTCGATGGCGGTGGACGCGGAGGGGCGGGCGATCGGCTCGATCTCCGGCGGCTGCGTCGAGGCGCAGGCGTACGCGCTGGCCCAGGAGGTGCTCGGCACCTCGGGCAGCGCGTCCGAGCACTTCGGCTTCGACGACGAGGCGGCCTTCGCCGCCGGCCTGTCCTGCGGGGGGCAGCTGCGCGTGTTCGGCCAGGTCGTCGACTCCGGCTCCACCGCGGTCCTCGCCGAGCTGCGCGCCGCCCGCGCCGGCCGCTCGGCCGCGCTGGCGATCGTCGTCGGCGGCCCGGAGGAGCTGATCGGCCTCGTGCTCACCGGAGCGACGCGCCTCCAGGACGTCGTCGGCCCGCACCTGGACGAGGACACCGCCCGCCGCATCCTCGCCGAGCGCGAGGCGCGCCTGGCCTCCGGCCGCTCGGCCACGGTCGAGACCGCCTGCCGAGGTGCCGAGCTCGAGATCGCCTACGTCGTGCACGCCGAGCGGCCGCGCCTGCTGATCTACGGCGCCGTCGACTTCTCCGCCGCGCTCTGCTCCGCCGGCGCCCTGCTCGGCTACCGCGTGACCGTCTGCGACGCGCGTCCGGTGTTCGCGACCGCCGAGCGCTTCCCCGGCGCCGACGAGGTCCTCGTCGAGTGGCCGTCCGACCACCTCGCCCGCGCCGAGGTCGACTCGCGCACCGTGATCGCGGTGCTCACGCACGACGAGAAGTTCGACATCCCGCTGCTCGAGACCGCGCTCGCGCTCCCGGTCGCCTACGTCGGCGCGATGGGGTCGCGGCGCACCCATGAGCGGCGGCTGCGGCTGCTGCGCGAGGCGGGAGTGACGGAGGAGACGCTCGCCCGCCTGCACTCGCCGATCGGCCTGGACATCGGCGCGTCGACGCCGGAGGAGACGGCCGTGTCGATCCTCGCGGAGGTCCTCGCCGCGCGCACAGGGACGTCCGGGGAGCCGCTCGCGGGGCGCTCGGGCCCGATCCACGCGGCGCGCTGAGCCGCACGTCCTCCCCTGACCGCGCGCCGTCGTGATCGCGCCGGCCTGATCGCACTCCGGCGGGAAACGGCCGCGAAACACCGCGCTGCCATGCTCGGGGCATGCAGCGCCACGTCCTCACCGGAGCCCACGTCGCCACCGTCGACGCGCACGGGACCGAGCACCCCGTCGGCCACGTCGTCGTCGACGACTCCCGCATCGTCGCCGTCGGAGCCGGCGACCCTCCGGCGTGGGCCCTCGACGGACGGTCCCCGACGGGCCTGCCGGCGCAGGAGGCGATCGCGCTCACGCGGGTCGACGGCCGCGGCCACCTGCTCACTCCCGGGCTCGTCAACACGCACCACCACCTCTACCAGTGGCTCACCCGCGGCTGGGCGCAGGACTCGATCCTCTTCGACTGGCTCGTCGCGCTCTACCCCGCCTGGTCCCGCATCGACGCCGACCTGACCCGCTCCGCCGCCCTCGGCGCGATGGGCGTCCTCGCCCGGTCCGGCTGCAGCACCGTCGCCGACCACCACTACGTCTTCCCGCGGGGCTCCGGCGACATCGTCGGCGGCATCGTCGACGCGGCCGGCACCCTCGGCCTCCGGCTGCACGCGACCCGCGGGTCGATGGACCTCGGCGAGTCCCGGGGCGGCCTCCCGCCGGACTTCGCCGTCGAGACCACGGCGGCCGCGCTCCAGGCCAGCGGAGAGGCGGTCCAGCGGTACCACGACGCCTCCGCCGACGCGATGGTGCGGGTCGCGATCGCCCCGTGCTCGCCGTTCTCGGTGACCACCGACCTGCTGCGAGAGTCGGCCGTCCTCGCCCGTCAGCTCGGGGTCCGGCTGCACACCCACGGCTCCGAGACCGTGGAGGAGGACGCCTACACGCGGGAGGCGTTCGGCCTCTCGCCCACCGACCACCTGGAGTCGCTCGGCTGGCTCGGCGACGACGTCTGGATGGCGCACTGCGTCCACCTCGACGCCGACGCGATCGCGAAGTTCGCGGCCACGGGCACCGGAGTCGCGCACTGCCCGTCCTCGAACGGCCGGCTCGCGGCGGGCATCGCGCCGATCCCGCAGCTGCTGGCTGCGGGAGCCCCGGTCGGCCTCGGCGTGGACGGCGCGGCGTCGAACGAGTCCGGTCAGCTCGGCTCCGAGATCCGCGCCGCGGTGCTGATGAACCGCCTGCGCGCCGGCGCCGACCGGATGAGCGCCCGGCAGGCGCTCTCGGTCGCCACCATCGGCGGGGCCCGGGTGCTCGGCCGGCAGGACGAGATCGGCTCGATCGAGGTCGGCAAGCTCGCCGACCTCGCGGTCTGGCGGATCGACGGGATCGAGCACGCGGGCATCGCGGACCCGGTCGCGGCGCTCGCACTCGGAGCGCAGCCCCCGCTGAGCCTGCTCCTGGTGCAGGGTCGCCCGACGGTGTGGGAGGGACGGCTGGTGAACGCGGACGAGGACGCGATCGCCCGCGAGGTCGCCCGGGCGAGCACGGAGCTGGCGTCGCGCGTCTGAGCTGCGGCAGCCGATCGGCGCTCAGCCCGTCGTCGTTCAACCGGGCGGCGCCTCCGCCTCGACGGACGCGACCGGGGCGGCGTCCGGGTGCAGGAGCCGCCAGATCCGGTCGCGGGAGAGCGGCAGCTCGGTCGGCCGCACGCCGATCGCGTCGCGGACGGCGTTGGCGAGTGCGGGGGCGACCGGGTTGTAGGGCGCCTCGCTCATCGACTTCGCGCCGAACGGCCCGAGCTCGTCGGCGGTGTCCGCGAAGAGCACCTCGGTCTCGGGCACGTCCGCCATCTGCGGGATGTGGTAGTTCCGGAGGATCGCCGTGGTCACGGTGCCCTCGCCGTCGAGGATCACCTCCTCGTACAGCGCCGAGCCGATCGCCTGCGCCACTCCGCCCTCGACCTGCCCGCGGCACTGCGCCGGGTTGATCACGAAGCCGGCGTCGGCCGCCTGGACCGACTGCAGGATCCGCACCTCGCCCGTCGGCTCGTGCACCGCGACGCGGAAGCCCTGGACGTTGAACGCGAGCGAGCGCTGAGCGCCGTCCTCGCTCCCGGTCGCGGTGACCGGTCCGCCGGCCGCACGGACCAGATCGGCGAACGCGACCCGGGTGCCGTCCGGAGCGAGCAGGCCCTCGTCGTCGGGCTCGAAGGTCTCGTCGTGCCCGGTCAGCCGCTTGGCGAGCGCCTGCAGCTCGGCGAGGAGGCGCGTCGCGGCCGAGTGGACGGCCTTGCCCGCGACCACCGTGCCGGCGCTGCCGAACGCTCCGGTGTCGTAGCGGGCCGCGTCCGTGTCGGACTGGTGGATCCGCACCCGGTCGGCCGAGGCGCGGAAGGCGCTCGCGACCAGCTGCGTGTGCACGGTGGTCGTCCCGTTGCCGAACTCGGCCGTGCCGACGCCGATGGTCAGCACTCCCTCGGCGTCGACGGTGACGGTCGCCTCCGAGAAGTGGCCCCGCGGTGGGATGGTGGCGATCATCGCCAGTGCCGTGCCCTGCCCTGTCCGCCACCCCGGTCCGTCGGGGGCGGGGGAGCCGCCGCCGCCGGCCAGTGCCGCCTCGGTGAGGTCGAGGCACTGGTCGAGCCCGTAGGAGGCGAAGCCGATGTCGTCGCCCTCGACGTGCGTGACCACCAGCGGCTCGCCCGGGCGCACCGCGTTGATCCGCCGCAGCTCGAACGGGTCGATCCCGAGCTCGCGGGCGAGATCGTCCATCGCCGACTCGATGCCGAAGATCACCTGCCCGAGGCCGTAGCCGCGGAACGCCCCCGAGGGGAGGTTGTTCGTGTAGACGGCCTGCGCGTCGACGCGCTTGCTGGGCGCGCTGTAGACGGCGACCGACTCCGAGGTGCCGTGGAACATCACGCCGGGTCCGTGGTTGCCGTAGGCGCCGGTGTCCGAGAGCACGTCCACGGCGAGGGCGGTCAGCCGTCCGTCGCGCCGGGCGCCGAGCGTGACGCCGACCCGCATCGGGTGTCGGCAGGGGGCCATCGTGAACTCATCGCTCCGGGTGAACTCGAACTGCACGGGCCGGCCGGTGGCGAGCACGGCGAGGGCGACGACGTCCTCCGTCAGGATCTCCTGCTTGCCGCCGAAGCCGCCGCCCACCCGTGCCGTGAAGACGCGGACGGTCGACGGATCGCGGTCGAACAGGCGCGCGATCTCGTCGCGCACGAGGAAGGGCACCTGCGTCGAGGTCCGCAGCACCAGCTCTCCGCCCTCGAGCCAGCCGATGGTGCCGTGGGTCTCGAGCGCCGTGTGCGCGACCCGGGAGGTCGAGTACCGGCCCTCGACGACCACGTCGGCCTCCGCGAGTCCGGCGGCCACGTCCCCGTACTCTCCGTGGAGCTCCGCGACGACGTTCGCCTCCGGCCGGGCGATGCGCGAGGCGATCGGATCCTTATCGGCGTGCAGGAGCGGCGCGCCGGCCGAGCGCGCCTCCTCCGGGTCGAAGACGGCGGGCAGCACCTCGTAGTCGACCTCGACGGCGCGGCAGGCCGCCTCCGCCTCGGCCACCGACTCCGCGACCACCACGGCCACGCGCTGCCCGCGGAACCGGACGACGGTGTCGAGCATGCGGGTGTCGTCCGGGTCGTCGAGCCGGGACTCGTGGCGGGCGGTGGAGTAGAGGACGTCCGGGACGTCCTCGGCGGTGAGGACCGCGACGACGCCCCGCATCGCGCGGGCGGCGGTCGTGTCGATCGAGCGGATGCGCGCGTGGGCGTGCGGGCTCTGGACGACCTTCAGGTGCAGCAGGCCGGGGACGGCGACGTCGAGGGTGAACGGCTCGCGGCCCTGGACGATCCGCCGGCCGGCGGGCGCGCCGAGCGAGCGGCCGACCCGGGACTCCTCGGCCGACGGGCGACCGGTGCGGCGGACGGGGGTGAGACCCGACGGCGGGGCCGCGTGCCGTCCGCGGACCGGGGCCTCCGTGCGATCCGCTCCGGACGGCTCGGCCGCGTGCGCGCCGTGCCCGGACGCGCAGGCGCCCGTCACGGCCTCGCGGATGGGGCGGTAGCCCGTGCACCGGCAGAGGTTGCCCTTCATCAGCCGCGGCACGTCCTCGGCGCGGACTCCGTCGAGCGCCGTGGCCGTGACCACCATGCCGGCCGTGCAGAAGCCGCACTGGAACGCGCCGGCCTCGACGAACGCCTCCTGCACCGCGCTCGGCTCCTCGGGCGTGCCGAGGCCGGCCGCTGTCGTCACCTCGCGCCCCTCGACGCGGTGGGCGGGGTAGAGGCAGGAGTGGAACGGCGTCCCGTCGACGAGGACGGAGCAGGCGCCGCAGTCGCCGGCGTCGCACCCCTTCTTCACCTCGAAGTGCTCGTGGTCGCGGAGGAGGGTGCGCAGCACCTGGCCGGGGCGGGGGGAGGCGTCGACCGGCTCCCCGTTGACGGTGAACCTCATCGGGCGCCTCCGGCCAGCTCGGTGCGGATCTCCTCGGCGAGCACGCGGACGACGGCGTGGCGCCAGTCGGCGGCTCCGTGCGGGTCGGTGAACCAGGTCGCGACGCCGTCGACGGCCGCGGCGAGCTCGGCCGAGGAGGGAGCGGCGGCGAAGCGGAGCAGCTCCGGCCGGACGGTCGCCGCGGTGATCGTGAGCACGAACGCGCCGTCGGTGTCGAGGCGGCCGATGACGACGGCGCCGGAGCGTCCGAGAGGGGAGAGCGCCGTCTTGCGGAACGCGGTGCGCGCCCGGAGGGAGGAGAGCGCGATCTCGATCGAGCGGATGACGTCGTCCTGGGCCAGGGAAGTGGTCATGTTGCCGGTCACGAGCTCGGCGACCGGCACGGCGACGTCCGAGCCGTCGGCCCGCCAGACGAAGGCGGTGGCGTCGAGCGCGGCGGCGAGGCTGATCATCGGTCCTGCGGGCAGGGCGTTGGCGATGTTGCCGCCGACAGTGGCGACGTTCCAGATCTTGAAGGAGCCCAGCAGTGCCGTGCAGCACTGGAAGAAGAGCGGGTGGGCTGTGTCGCCCGCGTCGGGCATCGCGGCGAGCTCGCTGAGCGTGCAGGTCGCCGCGATCGAGAGCCCGGCGTCCGTGCGCACGATCGGCTCCCACGCGAATCCCTGCAGGTCGAGGAGCTCGTCGAGGTGGTCGTGGGGGAGAGAGAACACCCAGGAGCCGCCTCCGATGACCGCTGAGCGCGGCCCGCGGCCCGCCAGCTCGGAGCGCTCGCGCACCACCCGGACGCGCTGGATCGTGTTCAGGTCCATGCCGCGCCTCCGTCCCGCGCCCGTCGGGCGTCTCCCCCCAGTGAACCCCACCCGTGTGACGCCCGTGTTTCCCCACCCCGTCCTCCCGCGGCTCCACTCCCCGACGCACGGCGCCGTCGTGACCTTCGCGGGCGTCGTCCGCGACCACGACGAGGGCCGCGGCGTGCTCCGGCTGTCCTACGAGGCGCACCCGG
>NZ_PSTM01000038.1:0-15719 GCF_002930875.1 Rathayibacter sp. AY1A5
GCCCCGCCCCGTCTCTTCCGCCCGTCCAGTCCCGTCCCGTCCCGTCCCGTCCCAGGAGGACCGATGCCGTCCCGTTCCGCCCGCACCACCGGGATCGTCCTCGCCGCCCTCGGACTCGTCGCCGTCGTCCTCGCGATCGTGCTGCTCGTCCGGCCCGCCGGCGGGCAAGCGCCCGGCGCAGCAACGGCGTCCGCGGGCCCGTCCTCGGCGCCGTCCGGGAGCGCTCCGGCGACGTCCGCCGCTCCCGGCTCCGCGGAGGCGACCGACGGCGCCGCCGCCCCCGCACCGACGGTCTCCGCCGCTCCGTCCGGCACCGAGCCGGGCACCGGATCCGACGCTCCTCCCGCGATCGTCTCCTTCGCCTCCACCCCCGCCTCCGTCGACTGCGAGGGCGACCGCACCGCCTCCGTCCCGCTCGCCCTGTCGTGGGAGACGATCGGAGGCGCCACCGCCCGCCTGGCCGTCGGCACCACCGACGCGAGCGCGGGCGAGCCCGTCGACCTCGCGGCGTCCGGCTACACCGCCGTCACCGCCGACTGCCGCGACTCCGAGACCCTGATCACCCTCGCCGTCCTCGCTCCCGACGGCACCACCGCCCAGCGCACCCTCGTCGTCCCCGCCTCCTGAACCGCTCCGCCCGCGCGGAGGCGGTCACGGAGGCGTCGAGCGGCCCCGGCACGGCAGAATGGGACACGATGACCTCCACACCCCCTCCGCTCGGCCTGCTCCTCGACGTCGACGGGCCCATCGCGAGCCCCGTCACGCGCACGATCTCGATCCCCGAGATCGCCGACGACCTCGTCACCCTGGCCAACGCCGGCATCCCGATCGTGTTCAACACGGGCCGCTCCGACGCGTTCCTGCGCGAGCGGGTCCTGCCCGCGCTCCTCGAGCGCGGCGTCTCGGCCGAGGCCCGCATCGTCTGCGTCTGCGAGAAGGGCGCCGTCTGGTTCACCGTCGACTACCGCGGCACCTCGGAGCCGATCGTCGACGAGTCGCTCGCGATCCCCGAGCCGGTGGCCCGCGACCTCGAGCGGATGATCCGCTCCGACTACGACGACCTGGTCTTCTTCGACGAGACCAAGCGCGCCATGGTCTCGGCCGAGCAGCTGGTCGACCTGCCGAGCGAGGACTACCTCGAGCGCCAGCTCGTGTTCGACGCCGACGCCCTGCAGATCATGACCGCCGCGGGCCTCGGAGTCGAGCGCCGCGGCATCCGGTACCCGAACGAGGAGGGGACGGTCGACTTCCGCATCGACCCGACCGTCATCTCGACCGACATCGAGTCGAACCGGCTCGGCAAGGACCTCGGCGCCCAGCGCGCCGTGGAGCTGCTCGGAGCGACCGGCGCGATCCCGCAGCGCTGGCGCACGGTCGGCGACTCCCGGAGCGACTACGCGATGGCCGACTGGCTGTTCGAGCACGCCTACGACGTCGCCCACGTCGACGTGCGGCCCGCAGAGGGCGTGCCCGAGAAGCCCTACCCGGTCCTCGTCGTCGACGGAGCCGTGAACGACGCGGCCGGCGCCGCCGTGCTCCGCCGCTGGACGGAGCTCGTCGCCGACGAGACGACGCCCGAGGTCGGCGGCGCGATCTCGCTCCATGCCCGGAGCTGATCCGCAACCCTCGTCCCTCGTCGCTCAGGCCCGTTAGCGTTCGAGCATGAGAATCGCAGTCACCGGTGGATCCGGCAAGCTCGGCCGCCACGTCGTCACCCGCCTCCGCGCTTCCGGGCACGAGGTCTTCAACCTGGACCGCGCGGGGGACCGCGGCGCGGGCTTCGTCCGCATCGACATCGCCGACTACGGCCAGGTCGTGGACGCGCTGCAGTCGGTGAACGACCAGTACGAGGGCATCGACGCGCTCGTGCACCTCGCCGCGATACCCGCGCCGGGCCTCGTGCCCGACGTCGCCACGTTCCACAACAACATGATCGCGACGTTCAACGCCTTCCACGGAGCGATCCGTGCCGGCATCCGCAACGTCGTCTACGCCTCCAGCGAGACCGTGCTGGGCCTGCCCTTCGACGTCCCGCCGCCCTACATCCCGGTCGACGAGCAGTACCCGGCGCGCCCGGAGTCGGTCTACTCGCTCACCAAGCACCTCGAGGAGCAGATGGCGATCGAGCTGTGCCGCTGGCACCCGGACCTGAAGATCACGGGCCTGCGCTTCTCGAACGTCATGGACGAGGCCGACTACGCCGAGTTCCCGTCGTTCGACTCCGACGCGCTGCTGCGCAAGTGGAACCTCTGGGGCTACATCGACGGACGCGACGGAGCGCAGGCGGTCGAGAAGGCGCTGCTCGCCGAGACGACCGGGTTCGACCGCTTCATCATCGCCGCGGCCGACACCGTGATGACGCGCCCCAACGCCGAGCTGGTGGCCGAGGTGTTCCCCGGCGTCGAGCTGCGCGGCGACCTCGGGACAACCGGCACCCTGCTCTCGATCGACCACGCCCGCGAGGTCCTCGGCTACGCCCCCGAGCACTCCTGGCGCGACTCGCAGCAGGGCTGACCCGCGGGCCCGGCGCATCGGGATCCGCGCTGTTCGTCGGTGGGGTGGATCCCGATACGCGGGCTGCGCCCGCTCCTCGATCAGCAGGGGTGCGGTCGGCCCGTGACCGTGCCGGTCGAGGAGCGGCAGCGCGGCGTCTCGAGACCCGCCCTGTTCGTGCGCGGCTCGGCTCGCCGCCCCACGCACGAGCGCGCCCGGTCCGCAGGACGACTGCAGGCCGGGCGCGCTCCGTGGAGCCGAGGATCAGCTCGGGATGTAGTTGAAGGTGTCGGGGTCGGGGCCGGTGCGGTGGCCGCGGTCGAGCGCCGTGATGTCGGTCATCGCCTCGTCGTCGAGCTCGAAGTCGAAGAGGGCGAAGTTCTCCTCCACGCGCTTGCGGGTGACCGACTTCGGGAAGACGATGTCGCCGCGCTGGATGTGCCAGCGGAGCACGACCTGCGCCGGGCTGCGGTCGACGTTGCGCGCGATGCGGGTGATGGTGTCGTCGTCGAGGACGAGGCCCTGCGCGATCGGCGACCAGGCCTCGGTCGCGATGCCGTGCTCGGTGCCGTAGGCGCGGAGCTCCTGCTGCACGAGGTAGGGGTGCACCTCGATCTGGTTCACGGCCGGGACGATGGTCGCCTCGGCGCGGAGCCGGTTGAGGTGGTTGGTCTGGAAGTTGGAGACGCCGATCGCCTTCGCCTTGCCGCTGCGGTAGATCTCCTCCATCGCCTTCCAGGTCTCCAGGTAGTCGCCCACGTTCGGGAGCGGCCAGTGGATGAGGAAGAGGTCGACGTAGTCGAACTTCAGCTCGCCGAGGGTGACGTCGATCGCGGCGAGAGCGTCCTCGCGGGCGTGGAAGCCGTTGTTGAGCTTGCTGGTCACGAAGACCTCGGAGCGGTCGAGGCCGGAGGCGCGGACGGCCTCGCCGACGCCCGCCTCGTTGCCGTACATCTCGGCGGTGTCGATGTGGCGGTAGCCGACCTCGAGGGCCGCCAGGGTCGCGTCCTTGGTCTCGGCCGGGTCGATCTGGAACACGCCGAAGCCCAGCTGCGGGATCTTCACGCCGTTGTTCAGGGTGATCGTGGGGACCGTTGCGGTGTCGTCGCTCATGGGCGAGTACGTCCTTTCGTCGGGGCGAGGGCGCAGTGGAGCCGCGCCGTCGTACCTCCAGTCCATCGCCTGCGGCTCCCAGCATCAACCCCTTGCGCGCTCGGCGGACATCCAGCTTCTCCGCGGAGGAGGAGTCGGATCCCCCGACCACAGGTGTGCCCTCCCGGGAACGCCGAAGGCCCCCGGCACGGATGCCGGGGGCCTTCGGGGAGCGCGACTTACGCGCGGGACTTGCGGCCGGTGATCGCACCGTAGATCAGCAGAACAATGATCGCGCCGACCACCGCGAGGATGATGCTGACAAAGTTGAAGCCCATCGGGTCGTCGCGTCCGAAGAGCGCTCCGCCGATAAATCCGCCGAGCAGCGCGCCGACGATGCCGAGGATGATGGTGATGATCCAGCCACCGCCCTGCTTGCCGGGGAGGATGAGCTTTGCCAGTGCCCCGGCGATGAGGCCGAGGACGATCCAACCGATGATGCCCATGATGTTTCTCCTTCAGTTCGTGCTCGATCGGCCGTTCCGATGCGAGCGGAGACACCGGCGGGCCGGTGTCCTGTGAGTCGTGGAAGCGGGGGTCAGCGGAAGCGGCGCTGCACCTTGTCGCGGGCCTTGCTCGCGATGGCGGTGAGCTGCTTGGCCTCGCGCTTGGAGGTCTTCTTGAGCTTCTTGCGGGTCTTCTTGGTGGCCGGGTCGTTCCACACGCCGAGTGTGAGGTGGCGCAGCTCTTCGTAGCGGCCACGGCCGGCGCGGGAGCCGAACACGTAGGCGGTGAAGGCGACCAGTGCCAGCAGGACGAGGCGGGGATTCATGCGGTGACCCTTCCATCGGAGAGCACCGGGTCGTGCTCGACACCCATTTGACTCTCCTGCGCAATCCGTGACAAACCACGGCTCGACCATTGACAGGGACCCCTCGCATCGTGTTCCGCGTGCGCGTGTACCCGGTTCAGCCGCAGGCCGGAGACGTCTCGGCCGGGAAGCGAGCGTGGAGGTAGTGGCCGTAGCCGCCCTCGACCCGGTTGTCGCGGCGGCCGGAGGTGACCACCTCGCCGCGGTCCGTCGCTCCGACCCGGGCGCCGCTCGCGCGCAGCCGCTCGACGAGCAGGACGTCCTCGTGCAGCGGCTCCCGGCCGAAGCCGCCCGCCGCGAGATATGCGCTCGCGCGGACGCCGAGGTTCGCGCCGTGGATGCTGCCGATCGACTCCTCCCGCGCGCGGACGTCTCGCCAGCGCGAGTAGGCGCCGGGGGAGAGGTCGGCCGGGTCGGGCCGGACCGTGCCGATCAGCGCGTCGTGCCGTCGGGCGTGCTCGACGTGGGCGGCCAGCCAGTCGCGGGGGACCACGGTGTCGGCGTCGGTGTTGGCGATCCACACCTGCTCGAGCGGAGCGGCGACGGAGGAGAGGGCGTGCGCGATCCCCGCGGAGCGGGCGGCGCCGACTCCGCAGCGGGCGAGCTCCAGCACCTCGGCGCCGGCGGCGCGGGCCCGCTCGCCGGTCGCGTCGGAGCAGCCGTCCGCGGCGACCACGAGGCGCATCCCGATTCCGGGCGCCCGGTGGGCGAGGTGGGTCGCGCTCGCCCGGACGGAGGCGATCAGGCCGCCGATCCGCTCCTCCTCGTCGCGCGCGGGCACGACGACCAGCACCTGCGCGAGCCGGCTCACACCAGCCCCGTCCGGCGGGCGACCGAGCGGGAGTCGCGGGCGTGGACCTCGAGCAGGACGTCCTCCTCCTCGTGGCGGGCGAGGCGGTGCAGGCCCAGCTCGGCCACGGCGGACTGCACGGCGTCGCCGTCCAGAGCGAGCTCCTCGATCGGATGCCGCCAGTGCACGGTGACGAGCTCCCCCGCGGGGGCGAGGGCGTCGCGGATGGTGCGCAGCACGCCGGGAAGGGCGTCGCCGAGGTAGTAGCCGACCTCCGAGAGCACGACCAGGTCGAACGGACCCTCCGGCACGCCGCGGGTGATGTCGTGGTGCTCGACCCGCACGTGCTCGAGCGGAGCGAGGCGGCGGGCGGCGCGCTCGACGGCGGCGCTCGACACGTCGATCGCCAGCAGGCGGTCGGCCCGGTCGGCCAGCGCCTCGGCCAGCACGCCGATCGAGGCGCCGATCTCCAGCACGGAGCCGTAGCGCTGCTCCGGCAGGCTCGCGAGGGTCAGGGCGCGCTTGCGCTGCTCGTACCAGCGGCTCGTGTACCCCCACGGGTCCTCGTGGCGGGCGTACAGCTCGTCGAAGTAGCTCATGCGATCCTCACCAGCCGGTCGTCCCCGGTGAAGGTGCGCAGGAAGAGCGGATGAAGCACCGGACCGGTCCCGTCGGGCCCGGGGCGGGTCTGGCTGGGATAGCGGGAGCGGGCACGGCGGGTGCGCTCGAGCAGCTCGTCGTCGAGCGGCAGGCGCACGAGGTCGCCCCACGGCACCTCGGGGTCCTCCGGGACCGCCCAGTGCCACAGCCAGATCGGCGCGGCGAGCAGCGGCTGCCCGAGCTCGCGCGCGACCTCCGCGCAGATCTCGCCGACCACGCGGTGGTCCCGGTGCCCGTCCCCGGTCCAGGTGGAGAGGAGCAGGACGGTCCCGGGGGCGCCGGCCGCCCGCTCGCGCACCTCGCGTGCGATGCGCTCGTGGTGCTCCGGGGTCGCCGAGTCCGGCACGTCGAGGAAGGCGAGCCCGATGCCGGGGCCGAGCTCCGCCAATGCGTCCGAGGCCTCCCGCCGGCGCTCGGCAGCGAGGTCCGCGTCCCGCTCCCCATGGGCCGCGGCTCCGTCGGTCACGACGACGACGTCGACCGCGATCCCGCGCCGACGCGCGAGCGCGATGGTGCCGCCGCAGCCGAGGGTCTCGTCGTCGGCGTGCGCCACGACCACCAGGACGCGCCGGATCCCGTCGGGCAGGATCAGCTCCGGGAGGCGGTCGCGGCGGCCGTCCGCGGTCCAGCGCTCGAGAGGAGTGCCCTCGAGGCGCCCGTCGAAGGGCCGGCTCACCAGGAGGCCGCCTCGCCCGAGGCGAGCACGGCGCGGCCGAGAGCGGCGTCGTCGCGCTCGGCGTGGTGCTGGCGGACGTAGAGCGCGAGGTCGGCGACGCGCTTGGCGTGCTCGGCGTCGAGGGCGAGCGGAGCCGGGCCGAGCGCGCGGCCGGCGCGGAGCAGGATCTCCTCCACCGCTCCGGCGACGCTCGCCCGCACGCGCTTGGCGAGCAGTGAGCCGCGGGGGCCGTCGGCCTCGCCCGCGTCGACCGCCGCGGCGGCCTCGTCCAGCGCCCGGCGCGACGCGGAGAGCGCCGTGTCGATCGCTCCGAGGTGGGCCAGGAGGTGCGGGTCCTCGCGTCGGGCTGCCGCTGCCGCGACGGCAGCCGCGACTCCGAGGGCTCCGCCGTGCCAGCAGGCGGCGACGCCGATGCCGCCCCAGGCGAAGCCGGGCCGCGAGAGGTACCAGCCGGCGTCCCCCACGGGGACGGCGCGGGTGCCGGAGAAGCGGACCGGTCCGCTGGGCACCTCCGTCAGGCCCCGCGCGTGCCAGGCGTCCTGCTCCGGCGTCGCCGACCCGTCGCGCAGCGCCACGGCGAAGAGGCGGCGCTCGCCGGAGGCGTCCCCGACGTGGGCGGTGACGAGGGCGGCGTCGAGGCGGTCGGCCAGCGAGCACCAGGGCTTCACTCCGTCGAGCAGCCAGTCGCCGTCGCTCTCGCGCGCGACCAGAGGATCCCCGCCGCCCTCGGCCGCGAAGACCCCCCAGGCGGCGTCGGCGGCGACTCCGAGTCCGGACGGGTCGAGCTCCGCCTCGCCGAGGATCGCGAGAGCGTCGAGGTGCGGCTCCACCGCGCGCGCGACGCCGAGGTCGTGCCGAGCCAGGCGCTCGAGGAGACCGTGCAGCTCGGCGGTGCGACCGGTGCCGGGCCGGGGCGCGTCGGCGCTCAGACCGCGCGCGAAGCCGAGCGCGCCGTCGACGTCGTGGGGGAGGAGAGAGGAGGAGTGCTGGTCCATCGCCTCCGAAACTACGCAGTCGAGCGGGCGGCGTCCGGCGATTGTCCCCGAACGGACGGGGTGCTAAGCGTCAGATGTCAAGGTCGTTGATCCTGTGCAGGAGAGAGGCGAAGAGCTCGACGTCGGCGAGCGCCCAGCTGCGCAGCTCCTCGTGCATCAGCGCCTGGTTCGAGCTGCGGATCTCGCGCAGCCGCGCGGCGGTCGCCGGAGTCACCGAGAGGATCGTGGCGCGGCCGTCCTGCGGGTCGGGGGTGCGCTCGAGGAAGCCGAGGCGGTCGAGCGCCGTGATCTGGCGGCTGAGCGCCGACTTGTCCATCTCGAGGAGCTCGGCCAGCACGCCCGAGTGCACGGGTCCGCGGCGCTCGAGCGCCGAGATCGTCTTGTAGCCCAGTGGCGTCAGCTCCGGGTGGAGACGCTCGGCGTAGGAGCGCATCGCCGCCCGCACACGGTTGAAGAGGGTGCTGAGCTCGCCCTCCACCGAGGCGATCGCGGAGTCGACGTCGCGGGCGGAGTCGGGGGTCGGGCCGGTCATGCCTCCAGCATCCCGCGCGAGGACCCTCCTCCTCGACTTGCGCCCGCGCGCCGCGATGACGTACGCTTCCCGAAGCCAAAGACCGCCGGTTTCCGGTGTGCGCACGAGCAGGGCCCCGGCCCCGCGGATCGCCACCGGACGAAGGATTCGCGAAGCGAATTGCCCGCGCAGGTGCACGAGTTCAGTTCCGCCTCACCGCGATCCCGAAGCTCCGCGCCCCTGTGCCGGAGCTTTTTTCTTTGCCTGCCTTCGGGCTACCGGCACGAGAATTCACAGGAGTAGCCATGGCGAACAAGGAAGCCTCGGTTGCCGAACTCACGGAGAAGTTCCAGAGCTCGACGGCCGTTCTGCTGACCGAGTACCGCGGTCTCACTGTTGCTCAGCTCAAGACGCTGCGCAAGGACATCAGTGAGCACGCAACCTACGCCGTGGTGAAGAACACGCTGACCAAGATCGCGGCGAACAACGCCGGTATCTCGTCCTTCGACGACGAGCTCGCTGGCCCCTCGGCCATCGCGTTCGTGCACGGCGACCCTGTCGCCGTCGCGAAGTCGCTGCGTGCCTTCGCCAAGGCAAACCCTCTCCTCGTGGTCAAGGGCGGTTACTTCGACGGTAACCCGCTGACCGCAGAAGAGGTGGGCAAGCTCGCCGACCTCGAGTCCCGCGAAGTTCTGCTCGGCAAGCTCGCCGGCGCCTTCAAGGCCTCGCTGTTCGGCGCCGCATATCTGTTCAACGCTCCGCTCTCGAAGGCCGTTCGCACGGTCGAGGCGCTGCGCGAGAAGCAGGAGTCCGCGAGCTGACGTCTTCCCCTTCCGGGAAGCAGTGCGCGCGCGGTTCGTAGACAAAGAAAAACAAGGAGAAAAATCATGGCAAAGCTCACGCAGGACGAGCTCATCGAGGCCTTCAAGGAGCTCACGCTCATCGAGCTCTCGGAGTTCGTCAAGAAGTTCGAAGAGGTCTTCGAGGTCACCGCTGCGGCGCCCGTCGCCGCCGCCGGTGTGGCCGGCCCGGCCGCCCCCGCCGAAGAGGTCGAGGAGCAGACCGAGTTCGACGTCGTGCTCGAGGCCGCCGGCGAGAAGAAGATCCAGGTCATCAAGGAGGTGCGCGCCCTCACCAGCCTCGGCCTCGGTGAGGCGAAGGCGCTCGTCGACGGTGCCCCCAAGGCGGTCCTCGAGGCCGTCAACAAGGAGACCGCCGAGAAGGCCAAGGCTCAGCTCGAGGGCGCCGGCGCGACCGTCACCGTCAAGTAATCCCCCTCACCCGTCGCGGGTGCCGGCTCCGGCCGGTCGCTCGTCAGGGTGACGCAGGCACGCCTGCAGACGCAGGGCGTCGTCTCCTCGGAGGCGGCGCCCTTCGTCGTTCCCGGCCGTTGGCGGCGCGCGCCCCTAGGATCGGAGCGTGACTGCTCACGATCTGCTCGCCGGGCTCCCCGCCCGCGACGTCCCGCCCAGCGAGGTCTCGCTCAGCGAGCTCCTGAGCGACTTCGTCTCGGTGACGCACCGGATCACCCGCCTCGCCGCCCAGGCGACCGGCAACCAGGAGTCGCAGGCCGTCTGGCGCACGCTCTCGGTGCTCCTCTCGATGGGCCCGATGCGCCTGGGGGAGCTCGCCTCCCAGAGCCGCGTCTCGCAGCCCACGATGACCAAGATCGTGAAGAACCTCGTCGAGACCGGCTGGCTCGACCGGATCGCCGATCCCCTCGACGCGCGCGCCTGGCAGATCCGCCTGGCTCCCGCCGGCGCGGACGCGCTGAACGCCTGGCGGACCGACCTCGGCGACGCGCTGACGCCGATCTTCGCCGATCTCACCCTCGAGGACCGCCGCGTCCTCGAGCGCGCCGTCGAGATCATGCACGAGCGCCTCGTCGTCGGCCCGCGGGACTGACCCCTCCCGCGCGGTTCCGCCGCGCGGCACACTGGTCGCGTGCAGATGCGACTCGAGCTCGTCCCCCTCCCCGTCGGTGACGTCGACCGCGCGGTCGCCTTCTACACGGAGGTGATGGGCTTCCACCTCGACCACGACGTGCGGCCCTCCGCCGCGATGCGCGTGGTCCAGCTCACCCCGCCCGGCTCGGCCTGCTCGATCGTGGTCGGCAGCGGGATGGGCCCCGGTCCGGAGGAGGGCGTCGTCCGCTCCCTCCACCTCGTCGTCGACGACATCGCCGCCGCTCGCGCGGAGCTCGTCGGCCGCTCGCTCGAGATCAGCGAGGTCCAGGACCTGGGCGGCGTGCAGTACGCGTACTTCGCCGATCCGGACGGCAACACCTGGGCGCTCCAGGAGATCGGGAGCAGGACGCCCCCGGAGTGAGTCAGTCCTCGGGCCAGCGGACCCGGGCGTCGACGTCGGGGTGCTTGCGCAGCCAGGCCGCGACGAAGGGGCAGCGCGGGACGACCGTGCCGCCCGCCTCCGTGATCGCGGTGACCGCGGCCCGCGAGAGGATGCTCCCGAGGCCGTGGCCCTCCCACGCGTCGTCGACGACGGTATGGGTGAGCGTCACCTCGTCGCCCTGACGGGTGTACGCGGCGAAGCCGGCCGGGGTGCCGCCGACCTCGATCACGAAGCGGGACCGCTCGGGGACGTCGCGGACGGTGGGGGTGTCGGAGTCGCTCATGCTCCGATTCTCGCCCCCCGCGGCGCCGAGGTGCTGGTGCGGATCACCAGCGAGGCGGGGATCAGCGTGTGGCGGGCCGGGGGAGGGGGCTCGCCGCGACCGAGGGCGGCCAGCGCGTCCAGCACCAGCGCGACCGCGAGCTCGCCCTGCTGGCGCGGGTCCTGGCGGATCGAGCTGAGACCGAAGAGCTCGGCGAGGGGGTGGTCGTCGATCCCGATGACGGAGACGTCCTCGGGCACCGAGAGGCCGAGCTCGCGCGCCGCGAGGATGATCCCGATCGCGATCTCGTCGGAGGCGGCGAAGATCGCCGTCGGCCGGGTCCGCGGGTCGCCGAGGACCTGCCGTCCGGCGCTGTGCCCGCCGGGGATGTCGAAGGTGGTGGGCACGATGTCCTGCGCGCCCGGCTCGAGGCCGGCGGCCGCGAGCGCCTGGCGGAAGCCGTCGCGGCGCTGCGTGTGGACGTGGAAGTCCATCTCCTCCTCCGCGAGCCCGCCGATGTGGACGACCCGCTCGTGGCCGAGGGAGAGCAGGTGGTCCGTGGCGAGGCGGGAGGCGGCGACGTCGTCGATGCTGAAGGTGGGGATGCCGGGGAGCTCGCCGCCGATGCCGACGATGGGCTTGCCCAGGGCGAGGAGCGCCTCCGTCTCGTGCGGCGAGATCTCGAGCGTGACGGCGACGATCGCGTCGACGCGCTTGCGGACGAGGTAGTACTCGAACACGCTCCGGCGGGCGTCGAGGTGCTTGTCGATGTTGTAGAGGAGCAGGTCGTAGCCGGCGGCGAGCAGGGCGCGCTCGATGCCCTCGATGATCCCGGCGAAGAACCACTGGTTGATGATCGGGATGATCACGGCGATGTTGTTGCTGCGGCCGGTGACGAGGCTGGAGGCGTTGGCGGAGACGACGTAGCCCAGGCTCGTCGCGGCGCGCTCGACGCGCTGCTTCGTCCCCGCGGAGACGTAGCCCCGGCCGCTGAGCGCGCGCGAGACCGTCGCCTTCGACACTCCTGCGAGCTCGGCCACCTCTTCGATGCCTGGCACGGCGTTCCTCCCGACCGTCCGGCCTCGATGCTGGAAACGGTTCCAGGAAGTTATACCCCGCCCGGCGGCCGGGCGTCGCGCCGAGATCGATCTCCGCTCGGCCCCGGCCCCGCGATCGCTGTTCTGACGCCGAATCGTTATCTCAGAGAGCGCTCTATCATCGGCGTTGTGCTTTCATCGTTCTTGTGGAAAGGTTTCCCTCCGTGGGAGCCCACCCACACGAATCCGGTGATCCGCTCGGAGTTCCTCCTGGCATCGCCATCACCAGCATCCGAGTCGTCGCGGCACACGCTTCGAGCCGCCACAGCCTCCCGATCCCGATCGGCGAGGAGCGGCCTGCTCGGCTGGTTCCACCACTCAATGAGGAGGAAGAATGCGGTCATCCCTGCACCGCCGTATCACCGTCCCGGTCGCCGTTCTGGCAGCGGCCGGCATCGCACTCGCGGGCTGCTCCAGCAGCAGTGACCCCAACGACCCGAACGCCGGCGGCGGCAGCTCGGCCGGCACGGTCGGCACCGCCGACGGCGTCGTCAACGTCTACGGCACCATCAACGGCGACGAGGCCACCCTTCTCGAGCAGTCCTGGGCGGACTGGGAGAAGGAGAGCGGTATCGAGATCAAGTACACGGGCGACAAGGAGTTCGAGAAGCAGATCGGCATCAAGGTCCAGGGTGGCGACACCCCCGACCTCGCGATCTTCCCGCAGCCGGGTCTGCTCGCCGACACCGTCGCCTCCGGCAAGGTGCAGGAGCTCCCCGAGGGCGCCCTCGCCAACGTCAAGCAGAACTGGTCCGAGGACTGGCAGAAGTACGGCCAGGTCGACGGCACCCAGTACGGCGCGCCGCTGATGGCGTCCGTCAAGGGCTACATCTGGTACTCCCCGGCCAAGTTCAAGGAGTGGGGCGTCTCCGTTCCCACGACGTGGGACGAGATGGAGGCGCTCGGCAAGACGATCGCCGAGAAGACCGGCGGACCGTCCTGGTGCGCGGGCTTCAACTCCGGTGAGGCCTCCGGCTGGCCCGGAACCGACTGGATCGAGGACGCCGTCCTCCGCGAGGCCGGCCCCGACGTCTACGACTCTTGGGTCGCGGGCGACACCCCCTTCACCGACCCGGCCATCAAGTCCGCGTTCGACTCCGTCGGATCGATCCTCCTCGACCCGACCCTCGTCAACGCCGGCTACGGCGACGTGAAGTCGATCAACTCCACCGCCTTCGGCGACGTCGCCCAGAACATGGCGAACGGCACCTGCGCGCTGACCCACCAGGCCTCGTTCTTCGAGGGCTTCCTGACCTCGGCCGGCGCCAACGTGGCCGAGGACGGCGACGTGTGGGCCTTCCTCACCCCGCCGGTCAAGGCCGACGACGCCCAGGCCGTCACCGGTGGTGGCGAGATGGTCGCCGCGTTCTCGAACGACGAGGACACCGCGAAGGTCCAGGAGTACCTGGCCAGCGCCGACTGGGCCAACAGCCGCGTCTCCCTTGGCGGCGTCATCTCCGCGAACACCGGTCTCGACCCGGCCAACGCGGGCAGCGACGTCCTGAAGGACTCCATCGCGATCCTCCAGAACCCGGACACCACGTTCCGCTTCGACGCGTCCGACCTCATGCCGAAGGCAGTGGGCTCGGACAGCTTCTTCAAGGGCATGGTCGACTGGATCGACGGCACGAGCACCGACCAGGCGCTCGAGGAGATCCAGGCCGGCTACACCTCCTAGCAGCGGAGCAGAGCCGCCGCTCCCGAGTGGCGGCTCAGCTGTGACGGCCCGGCCCCCGAATCCACGGATCCCGGGGCCGGGCCCCTCCTGAGTCCAGAGTCGCACTCGAAAGGGCGTCCATGTCCCCCATCACCATCTCGGGGTTCTTCCAATGGCTGGCGGGAATCCCGCCGCTCGCGCAGATCCCGCTCATCCTCCTGGCCTTCGCGGCCGTGGTGGCGCTCATCCTCTTCTTCGTCGAGATCGCGCCCCGCCGCGGCACCGGCTACACGGTCCTCCGGCTCGCGGTGACGGTCGTCCTGCCGGTCGTCCTCCTGCTGGTCTTCGGCCTCTACAACTCCGTCCTCTGGGTCGCGGTGGTGGCCGCCGTCATCGGCGGCGCGCTGTTCCTGCTCGACTTCCGGTCCCGCAAAGGCGCGGGCTACGGACTCCAGCTCATCGCGTTCATGGCACCGGCCGCCTTCTTCATCCTCATCGGCCTGATCTACCCGACGATCACGACGGCCATCAACGCGTTCATGAAGAACGACGGCTCCGGATTCGCCGGCATCGACAACTTCGTCTGGGTCTTCACCAGCCCCGACGGCATCACCGCCTTCCTCAACACGGTGGTCTGGGTGCTCCTGGCCCCGATCACGGCGACCGCGATCGGTCTCGCCTACGCGGTCTTCATCGACAAGAGCCGCGGCGAGAAGTTCTTCAAGCTGCTGGTCTTCATGCCGATGGCGATCTCGTTCGTCGGCGCGTCGATCATCTTCAAGTTCTTCTACGACGTGCGCCAGGGCGAGCAGATCGGCCTCCTCAACGGCATCCTCACCGCCTTCGGCGCCCCGCCGGTCGACTGGCTGGGACTCGAGCCGTGGAACACGCTGTTCCTCGTCGTCGTCCTCATCTGGACCCAGGCCGGATTCGCCATGACGGTGCTCTCCGCCGCCATCAAGGGCGTCCCCTCCGAGCAGCTCGAAGCGGCCTCGCTCGACGGAACCAGCGCGTGGCAGTCCTTCTGGAACGTCACCGTCCCCGGCATCCGCTCCTCGATCGTGGTCGTCCTCACGACGATCTCGATCGCGTCGCTGAAGGTCTTCGACATCGTCTCGGCGATGACCGGTGGCCGCTCCGACACCACGGTCCTCGCGTTCGAGATGGTCCGCCAGTTCCAGCTCGGCGCCCGCAGCGGCTACAGCGCGGCCCTCGCGGTCATCCTGTTCCTGCTCGTGCTCCCGATCGTCGTCTACAACGCCCGCCAGCTCGCCAAGCAGAGGGAGATCCGATGAGCGTCACGCCCACTCCGATCCAGGTTCCGGTCGACCGCAGCACCGAGCGCGCGCTCGCCCGCGGCGAGTCCAGGATCGAGGCGGCCAGCGGCAAGGTCAAGAAGGCGACGACATCGCGCGGCGCCACTCTCGCCGCGCTGATCATCGCCGTCATCTGGACCGTCCCCACCCTCGGCCTGTTCATCTCGTCGTTCCGCCCCGCGAACGACATCAAGACGACCGGCTGGTGGACGATCTTCGCCAACCCCGGCTTCACCCTCGACAACTACGCTAACGCGCTCAACTCGGGCGACAGCCTGACCCTGGGCAAGGCGTTCGTGAACTCGCTGGTCATCACGCTGCCGGCGGCGCTGATCCCGATCACGATCGCCAGCCTCGCCGCCTACGCGTTCGCCTGGATCGACTTCAAGGGCCGCAACACGCTCTTCGTCCTCGTGTTCTCGCTCCAGATCGTCCCCATCCAGATGGCGCTCGTGCCGCTGCTGCAGCTGTTCTCGGACGGCCTGCGCATCGGAGGGCTCTACATCCTCCCCGGCCTCGGGGTGAACGGGTTGGACGGCTCCTACGCGAAGGTGTGGATCGCGCACACGATCTTCGCGCTCCCGCTCGCGATCTTCATGCTCCACAACTTCATCTCCGAGATCCCCGGCGAGGTCATCGAAGCGGCACGAGTGGACGGCGCCGGACACGGCCAGATCTTCTTCCGCATCGTGCTCCCGCTCTCGGTCCCCGCCATCGCCTCCTTCGGCATCTTCCAGTTCCTCTGGGTCTGGAACGACCTGCTGGTCGCGACGGTCTTCACCTCCGGACAGGGGCTGCCGATCACGAAGGCGCTGCAGGACCTCACCGGCTCCTACGGCCAATCGTGGGAGCTGCTCACGGCCGGCGCGTTCATCTCGATCATCGTGCCGCTCATCGTGTTCTTCTCCCTCCAGAGGTTCTTCGTCCGCGGCCTCCTCGCCGGCGCCACC
>NZ_PSTM01000039.1:0-12618 GCF_002930875.1 Rathayibacter sp. AY1A5
CCGCGGATCCTGCCGAAAGGCCCGCCGTGCCCGCACGCCCCCTCGCCGCGATCGGCGTCTCCGCTCTCCTGCTGGCCGGCCTCGCCATCGCCGCACTCGTCGTCGGCATCGTCGCGTTCCTCGTCGGCCTCGTGCCGGTCTTCGGAGCACTCGTCGGGATCGCCGCCGTCGTCCTGGGCATCCTCGCCCTCCGCCGCGGTCAGTCGAAGGCGATGTCGATCACCGGCGTCGTCCTCGGCGGTCTGGCCGTCCTCGCCTCGCTCCTGACGACGATCGGCTTCGGAGCCGCCGTGAACTCCGCCTCGAGCGACCGCCCGGCGGCCGTGATCGTCGAGTCGTCCGAGCCCACGACCGCTCCCGTCGTGCCGGCCACGGAGGAGGCGGAGGTCGTCGAGACGGCGGAGCCCGCACCCGTCGAGACGGCGGAGCCCGCACCCGTCGAGACGGTCGCCCCTGCCCCGGCGCCTGTCGAGACGGCGGCTGCTGCGCAGGTCTCGCCCGAGTTCGCCTCGGCACTCATCAAGGCGCAGAGCTACTCCGAGATGCTCCACATGAGCAAGGCGGGCCTGTACGGCCAGCTCACCTCCGAGTACGGGGAGCAGTTCTCGCCCGAGGCCGCGCAGTACGCGGTGGACACCGTCTCCGCCGACTGGAACGCCAACGCGCTGGCGAAGGCCAAGGACTACCAGGCCCAGATGGCGATGGCGTCGGAGGCCATCCGCGACCAGCTGACCAGCGAGTACGGGGAGCAGTTCACGAGCGACGAGGCCGACTACGCCATCGCGCACCTGAACGACTAGTCCCACTCGGACCGTCGCGGCACTGCGCGGCCACTGAGCAGGTCCTCCCGGAGCGCGCCGCCGTCCGTCGCCCACGACCCGGGCGACGGAGGGCGGCGGACCACCGGAGCCGGTTCAGGCCAGGACGGCGAGGGTGACGGGGAGCGCCTCGCTCCACCTGCCGGTCAGCCGCTCCTCGCCCTCGAGGAACGGCGGCGCGAGGACCCGCGCGAGGACGAGAGTCAGACCGTCGGCCGAGGTCGTGGTGGTCCGTGCGTCGCTGCGGACGAGCACCGTCGACGGCGGCCCGGACGCTCCGGCGCCTGATCCGCTGCCCTGCACCGTCGCGGTCGGCGGGCGGACGATGCGCTGCCCGTCCTCCTCGAAATGCTGCTCGACCTCCCGGGCGCCGGTGCGGATCGCCGTGGCGAAGGCGGCGATCGCGACGGGGTCGCCGGCACCGTCGTAGACCCAGCGACGACCGAGGACGGTGTGCTCGACTGTCGCGAGGAGATGCGCGTCACCGCCGGCGAGAGGCGAGCCGCGGTAGGTCAGCGGCACCTGGAGCGGCGGCTGCCCGGTCGACTGGACGATCAGCGTCTCCACTCCCACCTCGCCATCGGGGTCGTCGAACCGGTAGGCGCCGAGCAGCGTGAATCCGCCGCCCTCGCACCAGGGCTGCGTCGGCGCCCATGCCTCCATGATCTCGAGCTTCCCGGGGGTGATCGTCGCACGGTGCAGAAGGGCCATGCACCGAGAGTAGAGCCGGCCGATCCGTCCGGAGGAGTGCCCGTCAGAGAGCGGCGCCCGCCGTCGCCGACTCGGGCAGGCTGCTCATGGGGAGGGTGTACTCGCCCTTCAGCGCCGAGATCCAGACCGTGGTCGGGGCGACGGCGGCGAAGTTCGAGTTGAGCAGCGCCATCAGCGTGGTGTGCAGGGAGTGCGCGTCGATCGAGCCCGCGTCGTTCGCGATCGCGATCGCGCCCGTCGCGTCCGAGAGGACCTCGGCGCGGAGCCCGTGCGTCTCGGCCTCGGCGGCCGAGGCGAGGATGCAGTTGTTGGTCATGTAGCCGACGAGGGTGATCGTGTCGACGTCGTGCTCGCGGAGCCAGTCGAGCAGGTCGGTCCCCGCGAAGACCGTGCCGAACTGCTTCGTGACGTTCTTCCACGAGTCCGAGCGGCGCTTCTCGATCTCCGGGTGCAGGGCGAAGGACGGACCCGACGGGTCGAAGATCAGCGCTCCCTCGCCCGCGCTGTGCTGGACGACGGCGATCGGGAGGCCCGCCGCGGCGGCGGAGTCGAGGGCGGCGGCGATCCTCGGCAGCGACTGCGCGTGCGGCGGGTACTGGATCTCGAGCGGACCGCTGAAGTACTCCTGCTGCACGTCGACGAGGATCAGTGCGCGGCGCGGTGTGGTCATGAGGGGCTCCCATCGGTGGCGGACGTCCCCGATCCTCCCGCCCGGGGCTGGGAGCGGCGGTCAGCCACGCGGCCCGCGACCCGGTCGTGGGCGCAGGCCCACACCTCCTCGTGCTCGAGCGGAGTGAGGACGCCGGCGTCGAGCAGCCGGTCGGCCCGCCGCAGCACGGCCGCGATCGCCGCCTGCTCGGCGACGGCGGGGGAGTCGACGTCCGCGATCACGAGCCGGCGGGCGCAGGCCCGGCGGAGGCGGCGGGTCGAGCGGGCCGAGAGGAGCAGGAGCGACGCGGTCGGCAGGGCGAGCGCGGCCAGCAGGACGAGCGGCAGCCGATCGAGCGCGAGCGTCCCGACGGCGCCGGCGGCCGTCACGGCCACGACCAGCTGCGGACCGGCCGCGTGCAGGCGGAGGCGCCTCCGCTCCTCGACGGAGGTGCCGGGTGCGAAGACCACGAGCTCGCTCCGGACGACGCCGTACCGGCTCGCGCCGACGGTGTGGCGGCCCCAGCGGGGACCGGCGTCGAGGAGGCGGACGAGCAGGTGCACGAGCGCCATCGTCGGCCCGCGACGGCGGGTGGAAGGGGATCCTGACGGAACGCGGACGCGTAGCGGGCCGATCCGCACGGTCCGCTCGCGCGACGCTCACGACCCCCTCACGACCCGGGATCGCGCGCCGACGTCCCTCCCCAGCCGATTACCCGTGAGGAAAGCGTGAGGATCCGCTCATTCCGGGCGGGCGCGCTCCTCACGGCGAGTAGAAACATCCAGTGACCTCTTCCGTCGTCCGTGGCGACCCCGACGCCCTCGAACCCTCCCCTCTCTCCTCCGCGCGCGCGGGCGGGGTGAAGGCGTGGCTCCTCGAGGGCCTCCGCGACGACTCCGGAGCGCACCCCGGCCCCCACGCGGCCACCGGCAGGACGCACTCGTGGTGGCGCGTCATGTGCCTCACGGGCGTCGACTACTTCTCCACCCTCGGCTACCAGCCGGCGATCGCGGCGCTCGCCGCGGGCCTGGTCTCTCCGCTCGCGACGATCGTCCTGGTGGTGCTGACGCTCCTCGGCGCGCTCCCCGTCTACCGCCGCGTGGCCCGCGAGAGCTTCCGCGGCGAGGGGTCGATCGCGATGCTCGAGCGCCTGCTGCCCTGGTGGGGCGGCAAGCTCTTCGTGCTCGTGCTGCTGGGGTTCGCGGCCACCGACTTCATGATCACGATCACCCTCTCGGCGGCCGACGCGACGGCGCACGCGGTCGAGAACCCGTTCGCTCCCGCCTGGTTCCACGGGGCGGAGGTGCCGCTCACGCTGGGGCTGATCGCCCTGCTGGGGATCGTGTTCCTGCGCGGGTTCCGCGAGGCCATCTCGATCGCGGTCGTGCTCGTGGCCGTGTTCCTCCTGCTCAACGCGATCGTGATCGCCGTGGCGATCGGGCACGTGGCCGAGAACCCCGTCGTCATCGGCGACTGGTGGTCGGCGCTCACGACCCAGCACGGGAATCCGCTGGTCATGGTCGGCATCGCGCTCATCGTGTTCCCCAAGCTCGCGCTCGGGCTCTCCGGCTTCGAGACCGGGGTCGCGGTCATGCCGCAGATCCGCGGCGACGCGGGCGACACCGAGGACGCCCCGGTCGGCCGCATCCGCGGGGCGAAGCGGCTGCTCATCACCGCCGCCGTCACGATGTCGGCGTTCCTCATCACCTCGAGCTTCGTCACCACGCTGCTCATCCCGCAGGCGCAGTTCCAGCCGGGCGGCGAGGCCAACGGCCGCGCGCTGGCCTACCTCGCGCACGAGTACCTCGGCGAGGGCTTCGGCACGGTCTACGACATCGCGACGATCTGCATCCTCTGGTTCGCGGGCGCCTCCGCGCTGGCCGGCCTGCTCAACATCGTCCCGCGCTACCTGCCCCGCTACGGCATGGCGCCGCAGTGGGCCGGCGCCGTCCGTCCGCTCGTGCTGGTCTTCACCGTCGTCGCCTTCGTCATCACGATCCTCTTCCGCGCCGACGTCGACGCGCAGGGCGGCGCCTACGCGACCGGCGTGCTGGTGCTGATCACCTCCGCGTCCGTCGCCGTGTTCCTCTCGGCGAAGCGCAGGAAGCAGCGCAAGCGCGCCGTGGGCTTCGCGGTCATCGCGCTGGTCTTCGTCTACACGACGGTCGTGAACGTGGTCGAGAGGCCCGACGGCGTGAGGATCGCGGCGGTCTTCATCGTCGGCATCCTCGCGGTCTCGCTCGTCTCGCGCGTGCACCGCTCGTTCCAGCTGCGCGCCACCTCCGTGGTGTTCGACGCCGCCGCGATCGACTTCCTCACCACGGACGCCGACGACTACGGCGTGATCCGCATCCTCGCGAACGAGCCCGACGACGGCTCCGAGGCGGAGTACCGGGACAAGCTGGCGGAGGAGCAGCGCGACAGCAACCTGCCGATGCGCGGCCCGGTGCTCTTCCTCGAGGTGCACACCACCGACTCCTCCGACTTCGAGGAGGACCTGGTCGTGCAGGGCCGCGTCTGCCACGGCTTCCGCGTGCTCACGGTGACCAGCGGCAACATCCCGAACACCATCGCCACGGTGCTGCTCGAGATCCGCGACCTCACCGGCGTGATCCCGGACGTCTACTTCGAGTGGACCGAGGGCGGCCCCATCTCGAACATGTTCCGCTTCCTCATCACCGGCACCGGCGAGGTCGCCCCCGTCACCCGCGAGGTCCTCCGCCGCGCGGAGTCCCGCCGCGACCGCCGGCCGGGCGTGCACGTGGGCTGACGCCTGCTGCGCGGCGGGGGCGCGGCGGCGCCGAGGTGCCGCTCCTGCTGCGGGATGCCGCCGAGACGCCGCTCCGTCATCGAGACGCCGCGGCAGGAGCGGTGCGTCGGCGGAGGAGGCGGTGTCCCGGCGCGCGGCGGCCCCGTAGCGTGGGCGCGGGCGCCCGTCGGGGCGCCGACACCGACGAACGGACGACGATGACCCTCGAGGACCAGCGCGCGCACATCCTGACCGGCGCCGTGTACGACGACATGACCCCCGAGCTCGTCGCCGCGCGTGAGCGGGCGGTCCTCGCCTCGAACGCGTACAACGCGAGCTTCGGGCGTCCCCCGGTCGAGCGGGAGGCTCTGCTCCGCGAGCTCGTCGCCTCGGTGGGCGCGGACGCGCACCTCGAGCCGACGTTCCGGTGCGAGTTCGGGTTCAACATCACGATCGGCGACCGCTTCTACGCGAACTTCGACTGCATCCTGCTCGACGGCGCCCCCATCACGATCGGCGACGACGTGCTGTTCGGCCCGCGCGTCTCGATCTACACGTCGAACCACGCCCTCGACCCGGCGGAGCGCGCCGCCGGCGCGTGCACCGCGAAGCCGGTCGTCGTCGGCGACGGCGTCTGGATCGGCGGCGGCGTCACGATCAACCAGGGTGTCACCATCGGCGACGGGGCCGTGATCGGCTCGGGCAGCGTCGTCACCCGCGACGTCCCTCCGCTCACCGTCGCCGCCGGCGTCCCCGCCCGCGTCCTCCGCTCGATCACCCCCGACGACCGGACCGGCTACCGCCCGGCCCACTGACGCCGACTCACGTCGGCTCCGGAAGGCCGGTTGCGAGACGCCGGCCCCGAGACGTCGGCTCCGAGACGCCGCTCCCGGGCGGCGCTCGGCCGGCGGGCGGCGATCCGCCCTCAGGACTTCACGGTCGACAGGGGCTCGGTGATGCTCTCGAGGCTGCGGCGCTCGGCGTCGACGCCGAAGATCAGGGCGATCACGCCGCCGAGGATCATCACGGCGGCGCCGACGAAGTACCCGATCGTCAGCGGTCCTCGGTCGCTGCCGTCGCCGATCAGGGCGCCGTAGAGGGCGGGGGCGACCGCTCCGGCGATCTGGCCGAGGGTGAAGAAGTACGAGATCGCCTGGCTGCGCAGCTCGAGCGGGAAGATCTCGCTCACGGTGAGGTAGGCGCTCGAGGCTCCGGCGGAGGCGAAGAAGAACGACACGCACCAGAGGATCGTCTGCGTCGTCGCGGTCAGGACGTCCATGCTGAAGAGGACCGCCGAGACGGCCAGGACCGCTCCCGAGACGCCGTAGGTGAGGAAGATCATCTTCCGCCGGCCCCACACGTCGAACAGGTGGCCGAGCACCAGCGGCCCGACGAGGTTGCCGATCGCGAACGGGAAGAAGAAGTACGAGATCGCGCTCTGCTCGACTCCGTAGAAGTTCTCGAGCACCAGCGCGTAGGTGAAGAAGATCGCGTTGTAGAGGAACGACTGGGTGATCATCATCGTCGCGCCCACCAGCGTCCGCTTCGGGTACTGCCGCAGCAGCACCCGGGCGATGGTGCGGAACGGGATGCTCTCCGTCGCCTTCACGGTGATCGCCTTCGCATCGTCGACAGGCTCGAGCACGCCGCCCTCCGCCTCCACTCGGCGCTCGATCTCGTCGACGGTGCGCTCCGCCTCCTCCTCGCGGCCGTGCGTCATCAGCCAGCGGGGGCTCTCGGGGATGTGGCGGCGGAGGTAGATGATCGCCAGTCCGAGGATCGGGCCGAGGAAGAAGCCGAGGCGCCAGCCGACGTTCTCGGCGAAGAGCGCGTCGTTCAGGAAGAACAGGTTGGCCGCGGAACCCAGAGCCGCGCCGCCCCAGTACGTGCCGTTGATCGCGATGTCGACGCGGCCGCGGTACTTGGAGGGGATGAGCTCGTCGATCGCGGAGTTGATCGCCGCGTACTCGCCGCCGATCCCCATGCCCGCGAAGAAGCGGAACACGGCGAGGAAGACGTAGTTCGGCGCGAGTCCCGCCAGGCCGCTGGCGACCAGGTAGATGACGAGCGTCAGGATGAACAGCTTGCGCCGCCCGAGCTTGTCGCTCAGTCGCCCGAAGATCAGGGCGCCCGCGATCTGCCCGCACAGGTAGATCGTGCCGAGCAGGCCGACCTCGAAGGCCGAGAGCCCGAACTCCTTCGCGAAGCCGGCGGAGGCGACGATCTGGATCTCGAGTCCGTCCAGCACCCACGAGAAGCCGAGGCCGACGACGATCGACCAGTGGAAGCGGGTCCAGGGGAGCCTGTCGATGCGGGCGGGCACGAGGCTCCGGACCGGGCCGCGCGGACTGGTGGATGTCGACATGGCGAGCGCCTTCCTGTCGCCCCGGCGTCGTTGCGGAGGAACGCTGTCCCGAGCGCGGCGAGACGACACTAGACCCGCGGGCCGCTCCATATCGCCGGGCTATTCACCCCTTGTCACGGACCGCCGAGCGGGTGTATTCCGGGCATCGGTGCCCACCCGGAGGCGGAGCGAGGCGCGGTGGACGCGAGCCCGGATCCGTCCCGCGGGGCCTGACACCGCCCGCCTCCTCGGCCTAGCGTGGAGGCATGATCGACGCGACGCCCGCGGGCACCCCCACCTACGTCCTCAGCGAGGGGCCCGTCTGGGATCCGGACACCGCCCGCCTCACCTGGGTCGACATCGAGGCCGGCGCGGTCCTGTCCGCCCCCGTCACCGCGGAGGGGATCGGAGCGATCTCGCGCACCGACGTCGGCGAGCAGGTCGGCGCCGCGCTGCCCCTGGGCGACGGGCGGACGCTCGTCGCGCTGACCCGACGGCTCGCGATCCTGGAGGTCGACGGCTCCCTCACGCGCGGCTCCGAGCTGCTGCAGGAGGGGCACCGCTTCAACGACGGCACGATCGACCCGCAGGGGCGCCTCCTGGTCGGCTCGCTGACCCTCGGCGAGTCGGCGGGCGACGACGTCCTGCTGCGCATCGAGCACGACGGATCCGTCACCGTGCTCGACGACGACCTGCGGCTCTCGAACGGACTCGGCTTCTCGCCGGACGGCTCTGTGCTGTACTCGGCCGACACCGAGTCGGGCGTGATCCACCGCCGCTCCTACGCGGACGCCGAGCACGGCCCGCGCGAGCCCTTCGTCGAGCTCGAGGAGGGCGTGTTCGCCGACGGACTGACCGTGGACGCCGTGGGCCGCGTGTGGGTCGCGGTCTGGGGCGGGAGCGGCGTCCGCGTGTTCGGGGCCGACGGCAGCCCGGTCGAGGGCGAGGGCATCAGGATCGACGCCCCGCACTCCTCCAGCATCGCCTTCGCGGGCGAGGACCTGGACATCGCGGTCGTCACCTCCGCATCACGCGACCTCTCGGCGGACGAGCGGGCGCGTCATCCGCACGCCGGTGGACTGTGGATCGCGCAGCCCGGAGCCCGCGGCCGCGCCGCCACGCGCTGGGTGGAGGGCCCTCTGCCCTAGGCGCGGCCGGTCGCCCGTCAGACGGCGGGGGCCGTCGACGGGCTCGGCTCCGACGCGGGCTGCGGCACGAGGGTCAGCCGCGAGATGCGGTAGCGGTCCGTCTCGGCCACGCGGAGCAGGTGGTCGCCGACGAGCACGGAGTCGCCCACGACGGCCACACGGCCGATCCGGTCGAGGACGAATCCGCCGACCGTCTCGTACGGACCCTCGGGCAGCTCGATGCCCAGCTGCTCCGCCAGGTCCTCGAGGATCATCCCGCCGTCGACGTCGTGCAGCTGCTCGGCCGCCTTCGCGTCGACCGCCTGGCGGGCGCCGTCGTACTCGTCGTAGATCTCGCCGACGAGCTCCTCGAGCAGGTCCTCCAGCGTGATGATGCCGTCGGTTCCCCCGTACTCGTCGATGACGACGGCGATCTGGTGGCCGTCCTGGCGCATGGTGCGCAGGGCCGCGAGCACCTTCGTCGTGCCGGGGACCGCGAGGATCGGGCGGGTGATGTCGGCGACGCTGCTCGCGGTGCCGGCGCGGCCCGCCTCCGGGAACGCGGACATCAGGTCGCGCACGTGGACGAAGCCGAGGACGTCGTCGAAGTCGTCGCCGACCACCGGGTAGCGCGAGTGCGGCTGGTCGAGGACCGCCGCGTAGCCCTCGGCCACGCTGAGCGCGCCGCGGAGGAAGTCGACGTCCGGGCGCGGGCGCATCACCTCGGCGACGCGGCGGTCGTCCGCGCGGAAGATGTCGGTGAGCAGCCGGCGGCTGTCCTCGTGGATCTCGGTGTTGCTGGAGATCATGTCGCGCACCTCGTCGGCCGAGACGCTCTCGCCCTTCTCGCGCGGGTCGGCGCCGAGGAGGCGGACGACGGCGTCGGTCGAGACGGACAGCAGCCAGATCACGGGGCGCATCAGGCGCGCGAGGGCGTTGAGCGGGGGCGCGAGGGCCTTGGTGAACGCGACGGACTTCTGCATCGCCAGGCGCTTGGGGACCAGCTCGCCCAGCACCAGGGAGAGGTACGCGATGACGAGGGTCATCAGGATCAGGGCGACGGTCGAGGCGGCGGAGGCCGAGAGGCCGAGTGACTGCAGCGGCGGCACGAGGTCGGGCGCGATGGTCGAGGCGCCGTACGCCGAGGAGAAGAAGCCGGCGAGCGTGACGCCGATCTGGACCGCGGAGAGGAACGTGTTGGGGTTGCGGACGAGCTCGGCGATGCGCCGGCCGCGCTCGCTGCCGGCCTCGATCGCGCGGACCTGGCTCTCGCGGAGGCTGACGATGGCCATCTCGGTGCCCGCGAAGACGCCTCCGAGGAGGACGAACAGCACGACGAGGCCGATGTTGAGGAGGGTGTCGAGATCCACGCCGACCAGAGTAGGGATGCCGGCCGTGAGAACGCCTCGTGGACTCTCAGGGAGCGGGGTCGGGCGGGACGACGCCCCGCCCGCCCCTCGCTCAGGACGCGTCGGCCGGGCGCACGCCGATCGTGAGGATGAGGTTCGCGTAGATGCGGCGGTCGCCCGAGGCGATGGTGAGCGCGACGTCAGGGGTGCGCGCCTCGGCGTAGAAGGCGTGCCGCTCGAGCGAGGTGAAGGGGACGCCGTCGAGGGACCGGCGGAAGGCGTCCTGCGCGGGGACGTCGATCCCGGGCGCGGGCGTCATGACCGTCGCCTCCTCGACGACGATCGCCGAGAGCAGGGCGTCGAGGATCTCGTCGACGGTCAGCATGTCGGGCCGGAGGTTCAGGTGCACCAGCGCGGAGTTCGGTCCGAGCGTGGTGCCGACGGGGTAGTTGCCGTCGGCGATGAGGACGCGGGAGCCGTGGCCCGCGCGGGCGAGCGCGTGCAGGATCTCGGGGTGGAGGAGGGTCGTGGTCAGCAAGAGGAGCTCCTAGAGGTCGTGGAGGTGGGCGACGGACGAGCCGGCGAGCAGGCGGCCGGGGAGCCTCCGCTCCTGGGGACCGGGCTGCTCCGCCCCGGAGTCGAGGCGGAGGCGGACGAGGGCGGCGGCCTCGGCGGCGATCGCCTCCGTCGGCTGGGCGATCGTGGTCAGGTGCGGGCGGACCACGCGGGCCAGCTCGACGTTGTCGAAGCCGACGACGGAGAGGTCCGTCGGCACGCGCAGTCCGGAGTCGCCGAGGGCGATCAGGGCGCCGACCGTCAGCTCGCGGTTGCTCGCGAACAGGGCGGTCGGCCGGGGGCTCAGGGCGAGGATCCGCTCGACGGCGGCGACTCCGCTCTCGACCGTCAGCGGGCCGCGCACCACGGCGTCGGCGGCGGGGTGGACGCCGCGCTCGGCCAGGGCGGCGAGGAAGCCGGCGGTCCGCTCCCGGGTGGAGGACACTCCGTCCTCCCCGCCGAGCACCGCGATCGAGCGGTGGCCGTGGTCGAGGAGGTGGCGGGCGGCGGAGGCGCCCGCGCCCGCGTTGTCGAGCGCGACGCGATCGGTGACCAGTGCGTCGTCGATCCAGTCGACGGCCACCACGGGGGTGCCCTGCTCGGAGGCGCGGCGCAGCGCGTCGACGTCGCCCGCGGACGGCACCGCCACGATCCCGTCGACCATCTTCTCGAGCAGCAGGTCGACCGCGGCTCCCGGCTCGGGGCGGCTCACGCCGACCAGCACGCCGATGCCCTCCTCGCGCAGGGCCCGCTCGAGGCCCGCGATGATCGAGAGGTGGAACTCGTTGTCGAGGGCGGGCAGCAGCACCCCGACCGTGCGGGAGCGCCGCGAGCGCAGGCCGCGCGCGAAGCCGTTGACGCGGAAGCCGACCTCGGCGGCCGCCGCCTCGATCGCCGCCCGGTTCTCGGGGCGCACGGGGAGCCCGTTGTAGTGCTTCGAGATGGTCGAGAGCGAGAGGCCGGTCAGCCGCTGCAGGTCCTTGTAGGTGGCCACGTCACAGGGTGGCGCGGGGCGAGCCGTAGCCGCTCCAGCCCGGGATCGTGCCGTCGGCGTCCCACAGGTCGAGCCAGCCGGAGCTGCCGGGCCAGAGGAAGACCTGGCCCTTGATCAGCCGGTTGTTGCGCTCGGCGCCGCGCAGCGCCTCCTGCTCCTCGGCCGTGAGCACCAGGGAGGCGGCGGCCAGGTTCGCCTCGATCTGCTCCGGCTTCACCGCGAACGGGATCGGGATCTGGCCGCGGTTCACCGCCCAGGCGAGGCACACGACGGCCGGATGCACGCCCCGCTCGTCGGCGATCGCCCGCACCGCGGGGTGCTCGATGTCGACGATGTCGCCCTCCACCCGGTCGCGCTCGGGCCGCGACGGCGAGCCCAGCGGCGAGTAGCCGATCGGCTGGATGCGGTGGTCGAGGCAGAAGCGGAACAGCTCCGGCTGCTGGAAGCAGGGGTGCAGCTCCATCTCGTTCAGCTGCGGGGCGATGCGGACGTCGGCGAGGATCCGCTCGAGCTTGGGGATCGTGACGTTGGAGGTGCCGAGGTGCCGGACGAGGCCCCGGTCGACCATGCTCTCGAGCGCGCGCCAGGTCTCGAGGAACGCCTCGTGGACGTACGGGCGGGCGTGCGGATCGCGCGCGTCGGTCTCGGCGTGCGGCGGGTGGTGGTTCGGGAAGGGCCAGTGCACGAAGACGGCGTCGAGCACGTCGAGGCCGAGGTCGGCGAGCGAGCGCTCGACGGAGGCGACGGCCGCCGCGGGCTCGTGCGCGTCGTTCCAGATCTTCGACATGACGAAGAGCTCGTCGCGGTCGACTCCGGAGTCGGCGATCGCCCGGCCGACGCGCGGCTCGTTGCCGTAGACGGTGGCGCAGTCGAGGAGGCGGAAGCCGGCGCGGAGGGAGTGCTCGACCGCGAGGCCGACGGTCTCGGCGTCGTAGCGGTCGGAGCCGAACGTGCCGGCGCCGATGGCGGGGATGCGGCTGCCGCTCGCGAGGACGCGGTGGCTCGGCGGAGTGGGGGCCATGCGGATCCTCCTGGTGCGGCGGCGGGGGCGAAACGTTGCGCTTCACGGTAGGCGGCGGAGGGTAGCGGCGTCAACGATGCTGTGGATTGGTGTGCGTAACGTTTCGTGCGGTGGGTGCTTTCGTCCTCCGTTCCTGCCCCGCCTCCCTCGAGAGTCCAGTAGTCGTCGCACTCGAGCGCGACTGCGACGACTCCTGGACTGTCGAGAAGAGCCCCGCCCCTCCGCTCAGACCAGCCGGCGCGACTCCTCCGTGACCACGCGGAACCAGCGCGCGCCGTAGCCGTCGAGGGGCACCGACACG